>NZ_CP107820.1 GCF_036346295.1 Streptomyces sp. NBC_00536
CGCGCTCAGGAGAGAACCGCTCCGCTTCGCGGAGCAGAGCCGCCCTTTGGGCCGGGGTCCTACGCTTCGCTTCGGACTGTCCGGATTCCGCTGCGCTCCATCCGGACTGGCCCGCTGCGCGGGCCCAGAGAACTCCCTTGCTTCGCGCGGGAGCTGACCTCGTTTCACGGGGTGTAGACCTTCGGCTTGTTGGGGTGTTCGCTTCGCTCCCACCCTGGTCCTTCCGGCTTCGCCTTCAGGACCATAGGGGCCCGCTTCGCGGTCCCCTGCTGGCAGCAGCGGGAAGGCCGCGGCCTCTCTTCGGCTGACGGCCAGTGAGAGCCAACCGAGAGCAGGGACCTTGGATCCCCCACTCAGGTGCGTCCCCCCGGTAGGGCTCGTGGTTGGTTTTGGGATCCCGCTACAGTCCATGACTCTTCCAGGCCCGAGAGGCCGTCCAACCGGCCCGGGCTTCGCTCTACCCCACCTGATTCATTATAGAGCCAGGATAGATATGGGAACGGATCCGTTGCAGCGCTCCGAGTGCAGCGGCCGGGTCCCCCGTGTGCGGCGAATGCGGACACGGCCCAGTAGTGCACGGTAGTTGGGCGAATTTCACCGCATCGTGTGGATCGGCGCATCTGCGCCCCGCACCAATGGGTAGTCCCTTGGTGGCTCTTCATGGGGCCAATATGACCAGGTACCCAGGCCATCCATCGCCCTCACGTCCCATCACCTTTACGTACGGGTCGACCGTCCCCGCCTCCTCGAAATCGACCGGCCCACCCAGGAGGAGACAGGCCAAAATGCCGATCACAAACCGCGTCGACCAGCGCGAGGCCGCTCAGCGAGAAGCCATTGACGCAGTTCTCCGCGCCCTGGAACCGCCTACAAGAGCGCACGCGCCCGAGGGAGGGCTCCGGACACAGGTGATCATGGCGACCGGATCGGGAAAGACCCGGGTGGCTATCCACAGCGCGGAAAAGCTCCATGCCAGCCGTGTACTGGTCCTCGTCCCCTCGCTGGACCTGCTCGCCCAGACCGAGGCCGCATGGCGCGAGGGCGGCCGTCGAGGACCCATGATCGGGATCTCCTCGCTACGCGGTGAGGAAGTCCCCTTCCCCAACACCACGGACGTGCACGAGCTGGTGGAGTGGACGCGAAGCCTGGACAAGGTCACCGTCTACGCCACGTACGCCTCCCTCGGCCTGGGCACCCTGGAGAAGGCCCACAACGCCGGCCTCTCAGCTTGGGACCTGATCGTCGTGGACGAGGCGCACCGGACGTCCGGGCGGATCGGAAAGCCGTGGGCGGTGATCCACGACAACACCCGGATCCCGGCTTTGCGCCGACTGTACATGACGGCCACGCCGCGGATGTGGCAGCTCGGGGACGAGGAACAGGCCGGCTCGCCGGGCGAGCTGGTCGCAAGCATGGACGACGACCCGGACGGGCCCTTCGGCAGCCGCTGCTTCACCCTGACGCTCGCGGAAGCCATCGACAGGGGAATCTGCGCCCCCTACCAGGTCGTATGCGTGGACATCACCGACCCCCAGCTCCAGGCCGCACAACTCCTGGGCGCCGAAGCCCGCTCCGAGGAGATCCGCGGGGCCCGGCTCGCCGCTCTGCAGACCGCCCTGGTGAAAGCATCCTCAGAAGAGGACTTCCGCAGAACGCTCGTCTTCCACCACGTCGTCAAAGAGGCCGAAGCCTTCGCCGCAGGCCTCCCCGACGTCACCGCGCAGCTGAACGACACGGACCCCAAGCTGTACCCGGCCACGATCTGGGCGGACTGGCTCTGCGGCGAGCACAGGCCACTCCACCGGCGCCGCGTCCTCGCCGAGTTCGCGGACGGCACCGCCACGGACGGCACCGCCGTGGAGAAGGCCTACCTGTCCTCCGTAAAGGTCCTCGGGGAAGGCGTCGACACCCGCACCTGCGACTCCGTCTACTGGGCCGACGTCCGCGGCTCCATGCCCGACCTCGTCCAGGCCCTCGGCCGCGCCCTCCGCATGCAGCCCGACGAAGGGAAAGTCGCCTCCCTCGTCGTGCCGATCCTCCTCGGACCCGGCGAGACAGCGGACAACATGCTCACCAGCCGGGCGTACGACGGACTCGCCAAACTCCTCGAAGCACTCCGAGCCCACGACGCCCGGATCGTGGAGACCCTCGCCGAGCAGCAAGCGCCGAGCCGCTACAAGCCCGTCAGCGAACGCGGCAGCAGCAAGAACGGCAATGGGTCCGGCAGCGGCTCCGGGAGCGTCAGCGCCCCCGCCAAAACCCTGCTGAAGTTCTCCACACCGCGCGACCCGGCCGCGCTCGCAGCGTTCATCAACCTGCGCATCCTCAACCCCGAACACGAACACTGGCGCCGCGGGGTAGAAGCCACCGTCATCTACGCCCGCACCCACGGCAACCTCCGTGTCCCATCCACCTTCCGCGTTCCGGACGCGGACAACACGAAAGCGTCCGGTTGGCCAGCCTCGCTCGCCAACTTCCCCCTCGGGCAATGGACCGCCGACGCCAGGAAGCGCTACACCCGCGGACACATGAACGCCGAGCGCGTCACCCAGCTGGAGAAACTCGGCATGATCTGGTCCCACCACGACGTCGCGTGGGAAGAAGGCCTGGCCGCCGCACGCGGCTGGGCCGCCGAACACGGCCACCTCCTGGCCCCGCGAGACGCCACCTACCAGGGCACGGCAGTGGGAATCTGGCTGAAGAACGCCCGAGTCGCCGCCCGCAGAACGGCGGAGAACGAGCAGCGGCACTCCGAGGGACTGCCCCTCCAGCCATCGGCCTGGACGATGACACAGGACCGCCGCAAGCAGCTGGAGGACATCGACCCCTCCTGGTGCCCGGACTGGCCCGTGACATGGCAGCGCTGCTTCCACCTCGTCCGACTCCACCTCAACACCGGCCAGGCACTACCAACCGCGGCAAGCAAGGTCATGCGCCAGGGCGAGGACCTCAGCCGGTGGGTCACCTCAGTCCGGCGCGGATGGAGCCAACTCACCAACGTGCAGCAGTGGATGTGCACGCAGATCCTCGGCATCACACCCGCGACCGAGAACAAGAAACCGAAACCCCGTACCAGCCAGGCCAACAAGTGGGCGATGCACTACGAAGCCGCAACCCAGTTCTTCGAGCGCGAGGGGCACCTGGCTGTGCCCCGCAAGCACATCGAGACGATCACCATCGGCGGCGACAGCGAGGACCAGAAGCAACAAGACGTGGCGCTGAAGCTCGGCGCGTGGATCGCCAACCAACGCGCCCGGGCCGCCACCCTCGCACCGGAACGCGTCGAGCAGCTGTCCAAGGCCGGGATGCGGTGGGCGTAGCCGCGCGCAGTGGTGGATATCAGGGGGACCTCGGCCCGCAGCCAGACGCAGGGGTAGCTCAATAGCAGTTCTGTAAACAACGGCCTGTCCGCATCGCCGACCGTACTGCCGCGCAACCCCAGCACGCTGGCATCCAGAACCCCGTTGCCCGCCACCGCGGGGCGTCACCCGGGGAACACAGGAGCCATCAGCACCATCGCATGTCCAGGGCCTCCAGAGCGTTGATCTGCCGCAAAGTGAGCCGGGCGGGATCGCGGCGCCGTTCGCACAGCCAGCGGCGCAGCAGGAGCGGGTCGCCCGCATCGTCGCCGCGGTAGGCGGTGGGGACAGCGAGGTGCTGATGGGTGCGCCAGAACAGGTAGGCCTCGCGCAGCCCTCTGTGGAAGGCCCAGGCCGAGTATCCGCGAGGCCGGTCCAGCAGGTGGGCGAGGGGGTGGCGCAGAGGGATCTGGCCGAGGAGTTCGTGCTGGGTGGCGGTGAGGTGGGGCAGAGCGGCTATCTGATCGGCCAGCCAGTGGCTGTAGGGGTTGGTGGCCTGTTCGGGACCGAGGTCGGGGAAGGGAACCTTGTTCCGGCGTGCGGCACTGAGGACGGCCGCGTAGGTACGGCGCCACTGCCCGCCCGGGTCCCAAGGGCTGTTCCACCAGGGGTAGATCTCGTTGAGGGCGCGGTGATAGCAGTAGGGCAGGGTGTGGCGGTCTGCTTCGGCGCGGCGTCGGGAGAGCCACATACCCAGACGGACCCCGTGATGGGTTTCGGTGCGGGCGGGGGCAAGGTGGCCATGGCGGCCGGTGTAGTCGCGTGCGATGTCGAGAGTGAACTCGATGCTGGTGGGCGGGTGTTCCCACCGGATGCCGAGGCGTTCGAGGTCTTGGGCGCGCTGTGGCAGGAGCATGCCGTGCTGTTTCATGGAGCGCTGCCTGCCGACCCACCAGCCCAGGTAGAAGCCGTCCGGAGCCTGGTGGCGGCTGGGAACGTTCAGATGGTGGTGGGTGTCGTAGTAGGCCTGGGCGTGCTGGTAGGCGGTGTCCCAGATCTGGTTGGGAGCGGACACGTGCCGGGGGCGGAGCAGGCCGATGAGTTCGTCGGCCCGTAGCGGCCGGGCAAGGGTGTAGGGGCGCTGGGTGCGGTCGCCACTGTGGAAAATGACGCGGTCGAAGACGAGTTCGTCCCACATGCTGAGGCTGATGAGGATCTGGTGCAGCAGGTGGAAATTGGTGCCTTTGACTCCGTCTTCGATTTTCTGGTTCGGGCTGAGGTAGACGGGGACGATGATGCGGGCGATCTTGCCCTGTCCGGGGATCTGGCGAAGGGCTCGGCCGATGGCCTGGAGGATCTGGACGGGGCTGCTCTTGGGATCGGCGAACAGGACGGAGTCCAGAGCGGGGATGTCGACGCCCTCGGTGAAGCAGTTGCAGTTGCTGAGCACCGCTCTGCGCGGAAGATCCTCTCCCGCGGGGCCATGCGTGGGGGTGTCGATGAACTCCTGGAGTGCCGTGCGGCGGGTGATGGCGCGAAGGTTGCTGTGGACCACGTTGCTGGAGAGACGGCAGCGCATGTACGGGGGCATGTACTGCGCGGTCTCGGCGAGGGTTTCGGCGAAGACAGAGGCATCGGCGATGTAGGTGTGGAAGGTAAGGGTCCGCCTGAGGTCGTAGAGGTGCTGGGCCTGCAGGAGGGCGACTTGTGCGGCTGCCAGGCGCAGTCCCTCACTGGTGGCGTCGGTTCGTCCGGGATGGCGCAGGGCTCGTCTGAGGTCCTCTTCTGTGACTTCGACGGCGACGATCTCGTAGTCGGCCAGAAGGCCTTCGGCGATCGATTCGGCCAGGGAGAGACGGCAGACGACCGGCCCGTACAGGCGTGGGTCATCCATGGAGGCGATGACGTCGGTGCCCAGGGTGTCCCCGTCCGTGCCGGGGGCGAGGACGCGGGGTGTGGCGGTCATGTGCAGGCGCCTGCGGGCGGGAAAGAGGGCGTCGTCAAGGACACGGGCCCAGGGCCGGTTGCCGTCACCGGCGGTACGGTGGGCCTCGTCGCAGATGATGAGGTCCCAGCGGGCGAGGTGGTGGTCGCGGTGGGCCTCTTCGATCTTCTCCTGTGACTGGTAGGTGCAGAAGACATTCAGGGGGCCGAAGGCCGCAGCCCTGGCGGCGTGGTGGGCCAGTTCCGCGGATGATCCGACCCGCAGGACACCGGCGGGCAGGGTGCTGCCAGCCTCCTCGTGGCAGATGATCAGGTAGAGGCCCCGGCGGCCTTCACTCTGCCAGGCCTGCGCGGTCTGGTAGAGCAGTTGGATGTTGGGGGCGAAGAGCACCACGTTGCCGTGCGGGGCGATCCGGTGGGCGATGTGGAGGGCGACGAGGGTTTTGCCGGTGCCGGTGGCCATCACGACGCTGATGCGGGCGTGATGGTCGAGGAACGCGGAGACGCTGTTGTCGACGGCGACGGCCTGGTGGCCGCGCAGCGGGGTGGCGAGCTGTTCTTCGGTGACGGTTCCGGGCACCGGTGGCTCCCTTGCGATCGCATGCCTGGAACCTCATGGTCCGCGCAGGAAACCGTGCCCAGTTTCCTTTTCGCCGACCGGTTCACACTTTCGGGCATATCCGACGGGCAGGCAGGTTTCGGCGGCACGGTGCGGAGCAGCATGAGGCAGCCGTGCTCTCGACAGCGGTGTCGGCAGCGGGGCAGCTCCGGAGAGGGGAAAGGTGAACGGGCAGGGAGCGGTGCCCTGGCGGTTCGGCCCTCGCCGGCCGCTGCCGGTGCGGGTCGTGCCGGTAGAAGGCGAGTCGACGGGCAGTTTCGTCGGCCGGCTCGCACACGGCCAGGGCCTTCAGCTGGAAGAGCTGCTGGAGCGCGTGGGCTTCGGACAGGCCTCAACCGATCCGGTGCGGGTTCGGGCCTATCCCTCCACCACCGAGATGTACGTCAACGAGCAGGGACTTGAGTACCTGGCGGTACTTGCCGGGAGCACCGTGCGGGCGCTGCAGGAGGCCCTGCCCAGCACGGCGGCCGCGCACCTGCTCAAGGCCGAAAGCACACCGGTGTGGAAGTGGCCGTGGCTGGTGCGCGAGGGTCACCTGGTGCCGCTGTGCGGGGCTTGCGCCGCCGACCGCGGGGTGCGGGAGAGGGTGTGGATGCTCAGTGCGGACCGCTGGCGGGTGTGCGGGGAACATGGGCGGTTCACCGACAACGACAGCACCGGGGGCGAGCGCGGGCTGTCGCTGAAACTGCTGCCGGAGACGGCACGGGCGCACCAGGAGCGGGAAGCCCTCCAGCGTCGGTACGGGCCAGCCGGCCGGGAGCTGTTCGCCGACGCCTTCCAGATCACGGTGCACTGGTGGACACACCTCCCCGGCACCCCACGCTGGATACAGCGGGCACGGGAGGCGGACCTCACGGCGCGGGCGGTGTCTACCGCGCCGCTCGTGCTGATGCCGGAGGCCGCGGCCCTGGCGGAGCGGCTGGCCGCTTTCGAGCAGGCGGACCGGCGGGACGGGCAGGCCCGTACGCGATGGCTGGACAGGCTGCGGGACGAGATGGACCGGTGGGGCGTCGACTTCCCCGTCGGCCGGCTGGCGCTGATGGACTGGCTGCAACGACACAGCACCCCCACCGCCCGGGCGCCGGACACCACCGGCGGGCTTGCCGTGGAAACGGCACCGCCGGTGCGACCTGGTCGTGCCGGCGGACCGGCCGCCGGAGAACCACGGCAGGTGCCGGACCTGCGACTGCCAGCCGGACACACACGAGCGGCACAATCCACCGGGGTCCTTCAGGCGGCATCGTGCCTCCCCTGGCAACTGGGACAGCCCGCATGCGAGATGTGAAACCCGGCGGCGCGACGGCGTCCTCTGCGGGCGGCGATGCCGCGGAGGATACGGGAACGGGCAGTGGCGTTCCCCGGCGGTCTGGTGTGCGCAGCGGCGCGACACTTCTGCGGGAAACGGGCGGCATGAGCGCGGTGGAGAGTCCCGGCGGCCTGCCGGAGAGTGAGACGGTCCGGGGCCTGGAGCGGGATGTCGTGGCCTGGTACCGCGAACCGTACGGACCGGCGCGCGTCTGCGACGCGGCGGGGCTTCGAGAAGTGGCGCTGGAAGAGTTCGGGCCGGTGAGCGAGCCGGTGCCCTACCGGGGCCGCAAAGGCATCATCACCTACTGGCCCCTCGCGAACGGGCGGACGGTGATATGCGGGTCGCTACGCATGTGGCACATCGCGCTCGCGCTGGACTTCGACGAGCACATCGATGCGTTCAGCTGCGAGCCACTGGAACTGCGCTGGCGAGCCGGTCAGCGGTCAATGCGGTGGCGGCCCCCGTTCGTAGCCCGTACCCGGGACGGGGAGCGCCAGGTCCTGCTCCTGTCGTTCCCTGCAGGGGCGCCGTCCGCGGTGCACACCGACCGGCTGCGCGTGCTCGGCGAGGTCGCCCAGGCAGCCGGGTGGCAGATCAGGCACGTGCCAGACCCCTCCACCTTTCAGACGCAGAACCTGCGATGGCTGGCCGGCTACCGCTTCCCCTCCCCGGCAGCAGCAGGTGAACGCGAGGCGCTGCTGGGCGCCTTCGGCCAGCCCATCGGGCTGCGGCAGGGATGTGCGGCCAGTGGTCTGCCTGCACTGGCCGCGCTGGACTTGGCGTACCGGATGATCTGGCAGCGAAGGCTGCACATCGACTGGCAGCGGCTGCTGTTGCCCGATTCACTCGCCTGGGCCGGCTGAGGAGCACTCCATGGCAAAGCGTGGAGCGGACCGAGGCACGGTCGCGGTCCTGCGTCTGGGGACGCGGGTTCGGTGGGAGGGTGAGCGCTGGACGGTGGTCACGTTGGCAGGGCCCTTGGTCACGCTTGAGCCGTTCCCTGGCGCCGGTCTGCCGCAGGCGGTGCTGTACCGATGGTTGACGGGCGCGGCTGACTTTGCGTTGCTCGACACCGAGAATGAGCCGATGTCTCCCAGCAAGGTCACAGCTCCGGGGGCGTTGGAGGGACTGTCTCGTGCTGACCAGGAGCAGGCCCGGATCTGGCATGAGCGCCTGGTGGAGATCGATACCGGCTTCGCTCCGGGTGCGGCCCGGGCGCGGCCCGAGTTCGACCCGGGCACCACCAATCTGGGCCAGCGGTGCGCCGCCATGTCGGTGCGGCTTGGCGACGCCGGTGTCACCGTCTCTGCCCACACGCTGGCGGACAAGCGACGGGCCTGGAAGGCCGCCGGAGAGAACGCGGCGGTGCTGCTGCCGAAGAAACGCGGGCGCGTTCCGGGAGGCCGCACCGACCGCAGGGTCCTCGCAGCCATGCAGGAGGTGGTGAGCAGCTACGCGCGCAAGTCGGACGTGACCGAGGACGCCGTCTTCGAGAAGGTGATCCAGCTTCTGAAGGCTCGCTACCCCGGCGAAATGAAGGATCCCGTCCAGGCGAAGGCCCTGCTGGTTCCGCGCACGACTTTCTACGTGCGTATGAAGGACACCGGGCTCGCGGAGCAGCTACGCGACACCACCCGCCGGCGTACGGCGAGGGCGGCCAAGCCCGCCCTCCCCCACGGCAGCACTTTCATGCGCCCCCGACGGCCGGGCGAAGTGACGCAGATCGACACCACGCCGCTGCGGATCGTGGCCCGGGGCGACGACGGGAAGCCGGTGAGCGTGGAAATGACCACGTTGGTCTGTGTCTCCACCCGCTCCATGTGCGCCCTGATGATCACTCCGACGGCGAGGAAGGGCGAAACCGGTGGCGGCCGGGCGACGCGAGCGGTCGATCTGACGCTGCTGCTGGCGCAGTGCTATGCGCCGTGGCCGGTGCTTCCCGGATGGGACCCTCTTTCCGCGGCCGCGCTCTCCCGCCTCCCGTTCGCCTCCCTCCAGGCCGCCGACCCCCGCTTCACCGAGGCGACCGCGGCACGCCCGGTCATCCACCCCGAGATGATCGTCTACGACCAGGGAAGCCCCTATGCGAGCAGTCACTTCCATGAGGTGTGCGCCCGCCGGCGGATCGCCCTTCGCCCTGCCCGCAAGGGCACCCCGACGGACAAGCCACTGGTGGAGCGCTTCTTCACTACCCTGGCCACCCGATTCAGCCAGCACGTGACGCACGGCTGGCAAGGCCGCAGCCATCACACCCGCGGCCGGGGAGTGGAACGCAAAGCGCTGTACACCATCGACGAGCTGCAGCACATGGCCCAGGAATGGGTCGCGTTGGAGTACCAGCAGTCCTTCCACCGGGGCCTGCGCAGCCCCTTCCTGCCCAGGGTGCACCTGTCCCCCAACGACATGTATGCGGTACAGGTCGCGCGCTGCGGCTATCGGCCGCTGCCGCTGGCACCAAGGGAGAGCCGCAAGTTCCTCCTGGCAGCCTGGGTCAAGCCCAGCACAGAGGGGTTCACGGTCGGCCACCGTACTTACCAGCCCACACGGAAGGACCTGGCGCGCTACGAGGAGATCCTCCTGCGCGGCCCCTCCGGCCGCCCCGGCAAGAACGGCCGCTGGGAGTGCCGGTACAACCCGTACCGGCCCGAGCGGGCCTGGCTGTATGACCACACACGTGACGGCTGGGTCGAGACCGACTTCATCCACCGGTCCTTGCTGACCTGCCAGTGGACAGCGGACATGTGGCAGGAGGCCGCTGAACGCCACACCGGGGCTGGCGGCGATCCAGGTGAGGAGGCCGCGATCGCCCTCGCGCTGGAGCAGCGGCGACGGCGCACTCGCAAGCCGCCCCCTCAGCGCCGCACGTCCGACGAGCCGTTTCAGGGTCTGCCTCTCCAGGTCGACGATCACAGCCCTGGGGACCGGTACGTCGATCTACCCGTGATCGACCTGTCGACGCTCAGGCCGTACCCGTCCCTGCCCGTTTCCCCCGCCTCGCAGACCTCTTCGGTTCCCGCTCCATCGTCCGGCAAGGAGACCGGTGAGGGGGCGGGGGCCGACGCGCTCTCCATGCTGGATGCGCTGTTCGCCACCGAGGGGGCCGCGGACAGCGATCAGGAGGAAGCCAGCTCCCTGGATGCATCGCTCGGCTACGCCAGCGAGATCTTGGACCTGGAAGAACCGGAAGACACAGACGTGTGGGACGCCGACGTGTGGGAGGGCGAGGAGGAAACAGGAACGCCCAGCTGACCGCCCCGCCGCCACCGATCCCGCGCCGCATGCCCACCAGTGCTCGGCACGGCCGCCCCCTGCACGTGAACGCCCCGAAAGAGGAACCATGAAGGCCACCGTGGAGTCGCAGAAGAACCGCGAGCAGCGACTGCAGATGCAGATGCGCGCCACCCCGATGCGCCCGCTCAATCTCCTCTACCGCAGCGGGTGGGACGAGTTCGTCCGCGAAGAGGTCAACCGCCCGCACGACTCCCTGGCCCCTGGCGCTGACGCCCTGGCGGATTCCGAGGAAGTACGGGCAGCTCGGATCGCCTACCACCGGCACATGCGGATGGTCCTCACCACCCCAATGGAGAAGGTGATCAATGAAGTGGCACAGGCGGTCCACCTCAACAGCGGGCGCCGTGACGGACTGCTGGACCGTGTGATCGACGGCCCGCATGGGACAGGCAAGAGCGCGCTGCTTCGCGCGGTGGGCCGACGGGTGCAGCAGGACGTGGAGAAAGGCCAGCGCGGGCACGACGCGAACGTCGTTCCGGTGGTGCACATCACCGCTCCCGACGAGGCCGAGTCCAAGACGGCATGGGTCTGGGAGATCGCCTGCTTCCTCGGCCTGAACCCGGCCCCCAAGAACAAGACCGAGCTGCTCGACTGGCGCAAACACCCCGACCTGTCCCAACCGGTCAACTACGTACTGGAAGTTGTGCAGACACGGCTCCTTCTCGTCGACGGCCTGGACACCGCCACCCCCGACCAACTGATCTGCGTACTCCCGTACTTCGACTACCTGCGCAACAAGCTCGGCATCACCACGATCTTCTGCGGCACCGGTGCCAACGCCCGCATCCACCAGGCCCGCCACCGCGCCGACAACCAGGTCCGCGTCCACACAGCACCCCTGCGCGCGGCCGAAGCCCCCCGCGGCATGCCGGATACTGCGGCATACCGCTCCCCTGGCCTTCCTGTCGCGTGGATGCTCCCCCTCCCCCTGGACAAGGACGATCCGGAGACCTTCCGCCGGGTCCTGGCCGGATTCCAGGAAGACCTCAGCCTGTACAAGCTCGACGACCACGCACTCACCCGCCATGCCACACAGCTCCACGCGATCACCGACGGCCACATCGCGCTCCTGTCCCAGCTCATCTGCACCGCCGCCGTCCAGGCGATCGTGTCGGGAACGGAGAACATCACCCTCGCCGACCTCAGGGCCATCAACATCAGGGCCCGGTAACCCGCCCAACCACCCCCGGCATGCCGCCGCCACGCGAACACAACGATCCGCGAGTCCCCCCGGACGCCGAACCGCACAAGCATCCCGCAGCGGACAGCACACGACCCGGGCTCAGTACAAAGCGATGGCATTCACCACAACGGCAGGTCCGCTGATGTAGGCGTTCACATCGCCGCTCGGCAAAGCAATGCCCACATCGGCCCAGGCCCTGCGCAGCTCCGCCAAGACGTCGTCCACCTGCGTCATGACCGTCCGCCGGAACATGTACTCCCAGCCCGACAGGAGCCACTCCTCCGCGCTCAAATACCCGTCCGGGGAACCATCGATGATCCGCGACACGGTACCGAGCACTCGCAGACCGCCCTCGACACGATCCGCCGAGGCATCGTCAATGAAATGGTTCGGGTCCACGTTGACATACACCTTGCATGGCAGCCCGGAACGTTCCAGCTCAAGCAGGACCGGCACAGGCGGAAGCTCGTTGTGCAGATACACCCGCTTCATCTGCTCCTGAAGACGGGGGTCCGTCCCACTGAGCGTGGCAGGCAGGTTGCCCAAGTCCTCCAGGTTCGCGTCCTCCAGGACCCGGCGCAGGATGAAAAACAGCTTCCCGAAGTGACTCGCAGCCGTGATCCTCGTGATCCCCTCGACCTCCACGAGGTCATCCCGGGCCAGAACACCGTCCGCTCCCGGCCGGGTCCTGACCGCGCCGTCCGCGATCAGAGTGTCGATGACTCTGCTGACCTTCGCCTTGAGGCTGGGATCAAGACTGTAGGTGCTCTGCCGCTCGACATCGCTTCCCCGCGAGGCATCGACACCGGCGGCCGCCGCTCCCACACCGAGCTTGAGCTTGCCCCCGCCCGAACGCCGCCGGGTCGTCTTCTCCACGATCTCCTCGCGCTGCGGCACATCGATCTCGTGGTAGTCCGCCTCAGCGAAGAGAGTATCCGTATCCAGGTAGATCGGTGTACGCAAGGCCATATCCAGAGTGTCCCATCCCCCACTGACACCACACGCTCCTCCAGCCCAGGCCCCGCCCGTGCCGTCCCCGGGCGCTCCCACTTACCGCCCAAGGCCCGCGCCCACGACCCCTGTCAACCATCACCACCCAGCGACGGCGGACACCATCAAGCGCCGAGACGCCCACCGACAACCAGACGCCCCGTACCCGCACAGCAAGATCCAACCCAGGCTCCCCGTCCGCGCTGCAGCCCCACGCAATAGGAATCCCGATATCTCCACAACTTTCCACACCCGCACCTACACCCACAGGCCAGAGCCACCCCTCCCCCAGAACCCCCAAACCACATAGCCCCTGACAGCGCACCAGCAATCCCGAGATCCCCACAACCTCAGCAGATCAGAGACCTAGAAAGACAGCAGCAAACCCAGGAATCCACACAGTGCACCAGACCACCCTGTCCTGAGCCGACAACATGGAATGATCACGAGATGACCGCAACGAGCAGTGCGGACGGCCGCTCCCAGACCGAGCTGGTCGTCAACGAGATCGCCCAGGAGATCCGAACCCTGGACGACGGAGTGGCCTGGTTCTCCGGTCTCTCCCCGGCGAGTCGGCGGGAAGTACTGCAGCAGGTCGGCGGCTACGCGATGCAGGCGCACATCACGGCCGCAGACGGCCGCGCGGGCGTGGCGCGGTCCAGGGTGAAACCCACCGCCAACCCCTCAGTGATGATCCGCATGGACCCACCCCGCTACGGGTTCTCAAGCCTCCCCGCCGACGAACACGTGACAGCGTTCCGTGTCCTCGTCTCGGTGTTCGCCGTCGCCGATACCCGCCGCAGGCAGACTCATTGCAAGAACGCCTGCGGACACCCATGGCACAACCTGCCCACAACACCAGTGGAAGCCGAACAGCCGTAGCAACAGCCACCCTCAGCCCTAGCCCGTACGACCACCGGGAACAGTCACCAACCGCCGTACCCGAGCACGGTCACCCGCTGACAACCAACCACTGCCACCACACCACCCACTCACAACGGCCTCCGCCAGATCCAGTACCGCAGCGACATCATCGACGGATTTCTCACCGCGACCGGTCTCGCAGTGACGACACCACGGCTACAGCCTCAGTAGGCTCGGGGCATGCGGATCTGCGTTTCCTCGGACATGGACGAACCCGTGGCTCGCGCCCTTGTCGGGCAACTGCGCGACCGCGGGCACGACGTGGTGACGTACGGGGCTCTGAGCCCCGGGGACGATCCGCAGTGGGCCGCCTGCTCGGAAGCGGCGGCCCGCGAGGTCGCTGCCGGAAACGCCGATCAGGCCGTGGTGTGCTGCTGGACCGGTACGGGCGCGTCGATCGCCGCGAACAAGGTGCCCGGCGTGCGCGCGGCCCTGTGTACAGACGCCTACACCGCGGACGGTGCGCGCCGCTGGAACGACGCCAACGTACTCGCCCTCAGCCTGCGCCTGACCTCGGAACCGCTCCTCGAAGAGATCCTCGACGCCTGGTTCGCCGCCGCGGCGGGAACGGACCCCGAGGACCGGGAAAACGTGGCGCGCATCGCACGGCTCGACAACGCCAGAACGACGCCCTGAGCGGAGGGCCCGCGATGATGACGGCGTGCCGGATCCAGGGATCACCGCCGTCGTCCTGTCCTCTACGCGTTCGTGAGTTCCCTGCGTTCCATGTCCAGTGGCCGGATTGCGCCCGTACGGGGCCCGCTTCGGGGCGCGGCCCGCTGCCCATGTCACGGTCCGCCATGGGTGCGGACAACCCGACGGCTGCCGCCCATGTGCGCGCCCGTGCGGCGGCGGGAGCGAGGATGGTGCCGGGGCTGCCACGGGGTAGCGGGGGCCGCCGCGCCGGTCAGGGTTGCGGGGGAGCACCTCGGCGTCGCGCAGTACGTCCAGGCTTGCCGCGGCGAGGGAACATCACCTGGTAGAGGTTGCGTTCGGCCAGGGCGTTCTCGCGGTAGGCGCGGCCTAGGGCGGCCAGGCGTTCGGACGGACCGTCGTGCGCCGGGACTGCTTCCAGGCGGTGGCGGAGCCGCTCGAAGCCTTCGCGGTACAGGGCTTCGGCGATTCCGTCCTTCGCGCCGAACTGGCGGTACAGGACCGTGGTCGAGCACCCGGCCGCTGCGGCGACGCGGCGCATGGTCAGCGCGCCGGGTCCCTCGGCGGCGAGCAGTTGTGCGGCCAGGTCGAGGAGGGCGGCGCGCAGGGCTTCCTGGCCCTGGGCCTGCGTACGGGTGTAGAGGTCGCCGCTCATGCGGACGGCTGCCAGTCGCCGAGGGGACGGTGGATCGGGATGCCGGCCTGCGTCAGCGCGTCGCGTTTGGCGAAGTACTCCTCGCCCATGGGGTCCGGGCCGCGGAGCGGCATGGTGCCGCGCCAGATCGTCAGGTCCTCGGGTGCGAGGCGCTCGGCGTACGCGAAGTGGCGTTCCGCGTCTGCCATGCGGCCGTTGCGGTGCAGCCACAGCCCCAGGGCCGCTTCGGTGCGGGCGGCCTGCTGGGTGGCCGTGGCCTTTCGGGTGTGCAGGGCCACGTCTTGCTCGGTCAGCCCGCTGTCGCCCGTAAGGACCCAGCGGTCCAGTGCGGCCAGTGCCGCCCCGGAGTCCAGGCCCGACAGTTCGCGGAACAGGGTCGGTCGCGAGCTGGGTGTCGTTGGGGCGGGCGACTTGTCCTTCCTCGTCGATCCACAGCACGGTGGGGACGTTCAGCACGTCGTAGAGGTCGGCAACGGACCCGTCGGTGTCGATGAGCGCGGGGTGGGTGACCTCGGCCTCGGCGATCCATGGCGCCACGGGATCGAGCGGGGCGTCGTGTTCGGCCCCGGCCGCGGCGAACGACGGCACGCACAGTTCGCCGCGGCACCAGCCGTGGGGCTTGCGGCCCAGCCGAGCGCCGCCTCGACCGTTGGCGATGGGGCAAGAGGCTTCGGTCGCGGGAGGGGCGCCAACAGGGCGGTGGCTGTGGCGAGTTCGACGCTGCCGTGCCAGCGGCTGGGCTGTTCGGCGTCCTCCGCCTCCGCGGCCAGGAGGGGGCACTCCTGGCCCGGCAGAGTCACGCCGGAGGTCCCTGCCCGGGAAATGCGCTGGGAAATGGGCCTCGGGCCCGGCTGGAAGCGTGCCCTGCGCGGCTCCTGTGGGGTGTTCGCGCTGCTCCGCTCGCGGCGGCGGGCCACCCGGAACGGAGGGGGCGGGAAGGCTGTGGATGTGGCCATCTGGGGCTTCATCGTATGTGGTCTGACCTGCGGATTTAGCTCTGGATACCTAGGATGGCAACGCACGGGCGACGGCGTGGAAGAGCGTCGGTCGGTTCGGTGACGTTTGGTCACAAGCATGCTCAGGACGGCCCAGGGAAGGTGCTTCATGAGCGGGTTCGACAACCCCGGTCAGCCGGGGAACGTGAACGCATACACCGGCAGTCATATCCAGGTACTCGAGGGCTGTGAGGCGATACGCAGGCGCCCCGGCATGTTCGTGGGCTCGTCCGGCGAGCGCGGGCTGCATCAACTGGTGTACGAGGTCGTCTCGTACGCCGTGAACGAGCACGTTGGCGGCCATGCCGACACCATCGACGTCACGATCACGGCGGACGGGGGCATTCGCGTCTCGGACAACGGGCGGGGCCTGTTCGTCGGGGTGGAGGAGTCCGACGGCACGTCGGCCGTCGAACGCGAGCTGACCGAGCTGTCCTTCGGCGGCAAGCCCCACACCCGCTACGGGGTCTCCGGCGGGCTGAGCGGCCTGGGGTTGTGCGTGGTCAACGCGTTGTCGAGCGGTCTCACGGTCGAGGTCCGCCGAGACGGGCACTGCTGGACCCAGGAGTATGAGAAGGGCACCCCGATCACTCCCTTGACGAGGAACGGGGAGACGAGCGAGCACGGCACCGCCATTGCGTTCCGGCCCGACGCCGACATCTTCGAGACCACCCGGTACTCGTTCGCCACGCTGTCGGAACGTTTCCAGGAACTGTCCTTCCTCAACCGGGGCCTGGCCGTCTCGCTCACCGACGAGCGGCCCGAGCGGCCGGTCCGTCACCACCACGTGGACGGCCTTCGGGCCTACGTCGCCCACCTCAACCCGTATCCCCCGAGTCTCGTCCACTCCCCCGCCATCGGCTTCGAGTCGGAGAACGAGGATGAGACGGTCTTCGTTCAGGTCGCCTTGCAGTGGAACACCTGGTCTACGGGAGGGTTCCGTTCCTTCGCGAACAGCACCCGTACCCATGAGGGCGGCACCCATGAACAGGGTTTCCGTACCGCGCTCACGGACGTCGTCAACGACTACGCCCGCCGTCAGCGGATGATTTCGGCGGACGATGAGGGCATCACGGCCGATGACGTCCACGAGGGTCTGACCGCGGTCGTCTCCGTAAAGCTCGCCCATCCCGTCTTCGAAGGCTCCACCAGGACCAGGCTCGGCAATCCCGAGGCGGGCGCCTACGTCCAAGGGGTTGTCCGCCGACACCTCACCGAGTGGCTTGACCAGCACCCGACGGAAGCCGCGGCCATCGTCCGCCACGTCCTCAATCGGTAGCGGTCGGGGTGGTTACTTGGTGGGGATCGGGGCGCGCATGCGGTCGCTCATCCATTTCAGGTCGCCGCCGGTGAAGAGGGTGTCCGTGTACTTGTAGCCGTCGTGGCCGCCCTCGAAGGAGGTCACCCGGGTCTCTATCGGGCCCTTCGTGATGTCCTTGCGGAGCTTCTCGACCGCCGCGGTTTCCTGCTTGCCCTCCTTCGTGCCCATGAGGAAGGAGATGTGGACCTTGGGGCCGCCCTTCTTGATCAGTTGCTCGGCCAGCCAGGACGGGCTGTTCTCCTGCTTCTCCTTCGCATGGCCGTTCCACAGCGGCGAATCGGGTGCCACGTCCGGGCCGCCCGCGATCGCCACGCTGAACCGGTCGGGGTACTGGAGCACCATCTTCATGCCCACGTATCCGCCGGAGGAGGAGCCGAAGAAACCCCAGCCCTTCGGGTCGGCGTAGGTGCGGAAGTTCTCGCGGACCAGGTCGGGGACGTCGTCCGAGATCCAGGTGCCCATCTTGGGCTGGCCCGGTATGTCGCTGCCGTCGTAGTAGGTGTCCTTGTTGGCGTTCAGGACCGGCATGATCACGATGAAGGGCAGGCTCTCACCCTTGTCGGCGGCTTCCCCGATCCGCTCCTGGAGGTGGAACTCCTTGGAGAAGAAGTAGTTGGTCGGGTAGCCCACGGCGCCCGGCAGGGCCATCAGGACGGGGAAGGCGCTGTTCTTGTACTCGGGCCGGTCGTACTGCTTCGGCACCCAGGCCCACACCCGGCCGGTGAAACCGGACTTCGCCCCCTTCAGGTCGACGTGCACCACCCGGGTCCCGTCCGCCAGCGTCCGCTGCGGGTCCCACGAACGCGGGTTGGTCGGCATCCGTACGTCGCCGGTGTTCGCCCCTGGCTTCGCCGACTGCCCGGAGTCCTTCGGCGCGAAGGAGACGGGATCGCCGTCGCTGGAGCAGCCGGACAGCGCCGCGACGGCGGACAGGACGAGGGCCGCGCAGAGCGTGGCGGGACGGTAATTCACGGGGACTCCGGCGCAGACGGACAGACGAGAAAGCGGGCGGATCGCGGACGGGGCCCGAACGGAACTCGAACGGAGTTTGAACGGAGCTTGAACGGATCTCGCAGGTATAGACCGATAAAGTGATATTTCGGTTCCCTTGGAGCGGGATGAAGGGGGCGAAGGCGGTCGGTCGGTCGGCCGCTCGGTCGGTCGAGAGAGCGGGTTGGGGGTGGAAGTACAAGATCGGCGGGGCCTACCGGTTGCGGTTGGGGGTGGGGTATCCCTGGAAGGCGGCCCCGATCGGGGTCGTGCCTCTGGGAGGAGACTTGCCGTGGACGGCTGGTACGTGGACGACCGGTGCTTCAACTGCGATGTCGCCCGACAGCTCGCGCCCGATCTGATCGGCGAGGTGGACGGGAGGTCACGGATCCTGCGCCCGCCGCGCGATGACGGGGAGACGCGGCGGTTACACGCGGCCGTCTTCGCCTGCCCCACGCGCTCGATCCGCCCTGCCTCCGGGGTACCGGACCAGGGGCTCGATCCCTTTCCGATGGCCTTGGACAGCGGCGTCCTGCTGTGCGGGCACAACTCACCGCAGACCGCCGGGGCCAATTCGTACCTGCTTCTGCGGCCCTCCGGCACGGCCATGATGGTCGACACACCGCGCTGGAGCCGTGAACTCGCCGAGCGGTACGCGGCGTCGGGCCGGGTCACCGATGTGCTGCTCACCCACCGCGATCACGCCGCACACGGACGCCGTTACGCCGACCACTTCGGCGCCCGGCTCTGGATCCACGAGGGCGACCTCGACGCGGCGCCGGACGCGGACCGGGTGATCCGGGGGATCGAGCCCGTGGAGATCGGGGCGGGGGTCACCGCCCACCCCCTGCCCGGCCACACCGCGGGCAGTGTGCTCTACCTCGCGGATGACCGGTACTGCTTCAGCGGGGACAGCTTCTACTGGTCACGCGGCATGGGGGATCTGGCCGTCGCGGACAGCGTGACCTGGTACTCCATCGAGGAGTTGGCCGCCTCGCTGGCCAGGACGGCCGAACGGCTGCGGTTCGAATGGGTGCTGCCGGGCCATGGCGACCGCCGGAGGCTGCCCGCCGACGAGATGGCGCGGCGGGTGCGTGCGCTGGCGGAGCGCACCCGGCTGTTGCGGCCCCGGCCGGTCGACTTCACCGCCATTCGCTGGTGAGGGGCCGGGGGCGGTGGGGATGCGTGTGGGGCTCCGGACTTGACCGAGATCGTCCGGAAGGGATGGGTGGAGTAGCCTCCAGGCGGGCGGAGCCGGTTCGAATCCGGTCGGCTCCGCCCGTGGGTGGTGCTAGTTCGAGTGGTCGATCACGTTGCCGTTGGTGCAGTTGTTGGCGTGGTCGCCCACCCAGTCGCCGAGTACGGGGACCACCGCGACTTCCTGGAGGCATACGGCGGCGGCCGTGAAGTTCCAGTTGTTGGCGGCGTTGACGCCGCCGCCGAAGTTGGAGTCGTTGTCGGCGTGCGCGGGCGTGGCGAGGGCGGCGCCGGCGAGGAGCAGCACGGCCGTGGTCATGATCTTCTTCATGGCCGGTGCAACGAGGGATGCGAGTTCAGGGCACGGTGCTGTGCTGCGTTGCTCCGCCAGTCAGCCGATGCCGTGGGGGCCGGGGGCATGGGTCCGGGAGCGAAAGGTGCGGCGGTAGGTGTCCGGGGGGACGCCCACCGTTCGGGCGAAGTGGCGGCGCAGGGTGGTGGCGGTGCCCATGCCGGTGGCGGTCGCGATGGTGTCGACGGTGTTGTCGGTGGTCTCCAGGAGTTCCTGGGCGTGGCGGATGCGTTGGGTGTGGAGCCATTGGAGAGGGGAGGTGCCGGTCACTGATTTGAAGTGGCGGGCCAGGTGGCGTGAGCTCATACGGGCCTGGCTGGCCAGGTCTTCGACGGTGAGGGGTTCGTCGAGGCGTTGCAGGGCCCAGGGGAAGAGGTCGGCGAGCGGGTGGTTGCCGGGGGCGGGGACGGGGGTGGTGACGAACTGGGCCTGGCCGCCGTCGCGGTGTGGGGGGACGACGAGGCGGCGGGCGAGCTTGTTGGCGATGGCGGAGCCGTGGTCGAGGCGGACCAGGTGGAGGCAGAGGTCCATTGCGGCGGCCTTGCCCGCGGAGGTGAGTACGGCGCCGTTGTCGACGTAGAGGACGTCGGGGTCGACGGTGATCCCGGGGTGGCGTCGGGCCAGTTCCTGGGTGTGGCCCCAGTGGGTGGTGGCGCGTTTGCCGTCCAGCAGGCCGGCGGCGGCCAGGATGAAGGCGCCGGTGCAGAGGGAGGCGACGCGGGCGCCGGCGTCGTGGGCGGCGCGGACCGCCTCGACCAGTTCGGCGGGCGGGTCCCGGTCCACGTCGGCCCAGCCGGGGACGATCACGGTGTCGGCGCGGCGGAGGTGGTCGAGTCCGTGGTCGGGTTGCAGGTGGAAGCGGCCGACCTGGACGGGACCGGGTCCGCAGAGTGCGAAGTCGTACCAGGGGTCCGCTATGTGGGTGAGGTCGGAGCCGAAGACCTCGATGGCCAGGGACAGTTCGAAGTGCAGCATACCGTCGGTGACGGCCAGGGCGACAACGGTCATGTCCGGAAGTGTACGGGTCATGTCGTTCCGGACACTCGTGTGGGATGCCGTTGCGCGACAGGATGTTCACAACGGAGCACGGCGGGTCAGCAGAGGAGCGGGCGCATGGAGTCAGGGCAGATCGTGGCGGGGCAGATCGTGGCGGTGTTCGGTGCTTACGGGCACACCGGGCGGTTCGTGGTGGCGGAGCTGGTGGAGCGCGGGTTCGTCCCGGTGCTGTCCGGTCGCGACAGCGAGAAGTTGAAGGCGCTGGCGGACGAGACCGGCCTGGAGGCGCGGCCGGCGACGGTGGACGATGCTGGCTCACTGGACCTCGCGCTGGCCGGTGCGGCCGCCGTGATCAACTGCGCGGGGCCCTTCGCCTCGACGACCGCCCCGGTGATCGAGGCGGCGCTGCGGGCCCGGATCCCGTACCTGGACGTGGCCGCCGAACTGGAGGCCAACATCGACACCTTCGCGGACTTCACCGACCGGGCGCGGGAGGCCGGTGCGGTGGTCGTTCCGGCGATGGCCTTCTTCGGCGGTCTGGGCGATCTGCTGGCCACGGCGGCGATGGGTGACTGGGCGGAGGCGGACGAGGCGCACATCGCGTACGCCCTGAGCAGCTGGCACCCGACCGCGGGGACGCGGCTTTCGGGAGCGGTGTCGCGGGAGCGGCGCGGTGAGCGGCGGATGCGCTTCACGGGCGGGCAGTGGGAGTACCGTACGGACGCCGCGCCGACCCTGGAGTGGCGGTTCCCGGAGCCGATGGGGGCCCGGTCGGTCATCGGGGAGTTCACCATGGCCGATGTGGTGACGGTGCCGAGCCACCTGGCCATCCCGGACGTGACGACGTACATGACGGTCGAGGCGGTGCGTGACATCGCGGCCCCCGGGACGCCCGCGCCGACCGCGGCCGATGAGAGCGGGCGGTCCGACCAGACCTTCCTCGTCGACGCGGTCGTACGGTCGGGCGGGGTCGAGCGCCGGGCGGTGGCCCGTGGGCAGGACATCTACGCGATCACCGCTCCGCTCGTGGTGGAGGCGCTCGACCGGGTCCTGTCCGGCCGGACCCGCGCGGTGGGTGTCGCCGCGGCGGGTGAGATCTTCGACGCCTCTGATTTCCTGCGGGCGCTGGCTCCGTACGTCACGGTGGAGCTGGTTCCGGAGCGGTAGGAGCGGACCGGGCGCCGAACCGGGCTTCAGTGGGCGGCCTTGGCCGGGGCCGGGGTGCGCTCGGCCTGCTTGGCCTGGAGGAGCTGCTGCTGGCGGGCGGCGCCGCCCGAGCCGCGGTGCAGACCGTAGCCGCCGGGCTTGCCCGCCTCGTCGGCGAGGTGCTTGACGACGACCTTGCACACGGTTTCCTTGAGCTTCGCGCCGAGGCGGCCGTTGATGTTGAACCACACCGCGACGTCCTGCCGGTTGGCGAACTGGAAGATGCCGCCGTCGCGACCCAGGCTGATGCACTGGGCGGCGAAGTTCTGGTTGAGGGTTTCGGGCTGCTCGCCCGCGAGCCGGCTGAGCACGGTGTCGGCGGCCCGCGCGCCCATCGGCATCGCGGACTGGCAGCTCATCCGCAGCGGCAGGCCCGACGGCGCCGCCGAGTCCCCGGCCGCGACGATGCGTGCGTCGTCGACGCTGGTGAGCGTCTCGTCCGTGAGCAGGCGGCCCAGGGCGTCGGTGCTCAGCCCGCTGCGCACGGCCAGGTCGGGGACGCCGAAGCCGACGGTCCAGATGGTCAGCGCGCTCGGCAGTTCGCGGCCGTCGGCGAGCCGTACGGCGTCACGGGTCACCGCGGTCACCTTCGTACCAGGGCCGTCGAGGACGGTCACGCCGAGCCGGGCCAGCCGTGCGGCGACCGAGCGGCGGCCATGGGCGTGGAGGTACGGGCCGAGCACTCTGCCGCAGACCAGGGTCACGGCGCGTCCCTGCTCCGCCAGTTCGGCGGCGGTCTCGATTCCGGTGGGTCCGGCGCCGACGACGGTCACCGCGGCCGCCTGCGGGGTGGCGTCGACGGCGTCGAGGGCCGGGCGCAGCCGCTGGGCGTCCTCCAGGGTGGCGATCGGGTAGGAGAACTCGGCGGCTCCGGGCACGCTCGGGTCGGCGCTGCCGCTGCCCACGGCGTAGATGAGGTGGTCGTAGTCGAGCGTGCCGCCCGATGCCAGGGCGAGGCTGCGGTCGTCCGCGTCGATGCGCGTCACGGTGTCGACGACCAGGCGGACGCCCTCGGCCAGGACGTCCCGGTAGGCGACGACCGCCGGGTCGGAGCCGGCGACCAGCTGGTGCAGGCGGATGCGGTGGACGAAGTCCGGGCGCGGGTTGACCAGGGTCACCGTCACGTCGGCGCGCTGGGTCAGGCGGTTCGCGGCCATGACGCCGGCGTATCCGCCGCCGATGACGACCACGGTGGAGTTGGTGTGCGCGGCGGAGTTGTTGTGCGCGGTCTGGTTCGCGTTCTCGTTCACGGTGTCTCTCCATTGCTTCAACGGGTTCCGGGCACAAGACACCGGCGGGCCCGTCGCTGTGACAGGTACGGCTGTGTGACCTGCACAACACGGAGCAGGGGTCACATCCATGCAGTCACTGCACTGACGACCCCGCGGCCCGCGTGGACACGCTCATAAGGACGCTGTTGAAGTACTCACCGGAGTCGCTCCCCCTGGGCCGCGCGCGCCTTGGTGGAGGCGGCGATCAGGGAGCATGAAATGGGCGGCAACCCGGTCTCGTGATCTGCGTGATCCACGCGGTCTGATCTGCGCGGTCTACGGGAGTGGGACCGGGACTCCCGTTCGGAGGAAGAAGAGGCCTGTGAGCTGGCCGTTGTTGTTGAAAGTGACGCGGAATTCTCCGGGTTGCTTCGCCATCTGCAGCGGGACGCTGACGACGGTCTGATCACCGGACGTGACCTGAGTGGGGTCGCCGTGTGACTGGTAGGAGCCGAATGCCTGCTGGTAGTCCTGCCAGGACTTCGCGAGGAGCTCCGGGGGTGCCTGTGGCCGGAGCGGTTCCGTGAAGCGTGCCGAGACGGCGGTGAAGTTGCCTTGCACCACCTCGTCGAGGGTGTCGAGGGCGAGTTGTTTGTCGTCCTGGGGCTGGGCCGGGGCCGTCGCGGCGGGGTGGGCCTGGGTCTGGGTCTGCGGGGTCGCGTCCAGCGCGGAAGCGCTGGTCAGCAGCGGGGCCTGGGTGGCCAGTACGGCCGCCGGGACGAGGAGGACGAGGCGCCGCCAGGTCGTCCTGCGCGAGGTGTCCATGGTCTTCATGCTAGGCCGCCACCGGGCTGCGGGCCTGGTGGCGGCCCGGTGGCGGGGTGGTGGGGGCGCGGGACGCTTGGGACGTGCGATGGCGGGGAGCCGGTGGGCGCCGCGCCGCCGAGTGGTGGTGACGGAGGGCGTCAGCGGGTTGCCGTGATGAGCCAGGAGGCGCTGCGCAGGCGGACCGCGCCGTTGTGGTGGTGGGGGCGCAGGGCGCTGGTCAGGGTCTGGTGGGCCGACTCCTGGGCGTCGGGGCCGACTTGGTCGAGGAGGTGGCGTACGGGGCCGGCGGCGAGGAGGAACTCGGCCGTGGTCTCGGCGTCCTTGCCCCAGTCCGCGGCCACCTCCACGCGCTGCGCGCGGGGGTGTTCGTACCCGGCCTCGGACAGCAGGGCGAGGGTGTGGTCGGGGTCGGCGAGGGAGAACATGCCGGGGGCGCCGGGCTCGCCGAAGTCCCCGAGCGGGAGGATGCCGCGCAGGGAGGTCAGGGCCCGGAGCCATTCGTTGGCCGACGGTTCGGCGGCGCAGATGAAGGCGAGCCGACCGCCGGGGCGCAGGGCGCGGGCGATGTTGGCGAAGGCCGCGACGGGGTCGGCGAAGAACATCACGCCGTAGCGGCTGATGGCCGCGTCGAACGATCCGGGCGCGAACGGGTGCACCTGGGCGTCGGCTTGTACGAACGAGGCGTTGCGCACCGCTTCGCGGCCGGTGCTCGCGCGGGCCGCTTCCAGCATGGGGGCGGAGAGGTCCAGGCCGAGGGCGTGGCCGCGGTGGGCGCGCTGGGCGGCCAGGCGGGTGGTGCGGCCGGCGCCGCAGCCGATGTCGAGCACGCGGTCGAGGTCACCGATGGCGGCGGCGCCCAGCAGCGGCTCGTTGAAGCCGTCGTTGATGGCGTCCCAGCGGTCCTGGCTGCGGGCCCATTGGGCGCCTTCGTAGCCGTTCCATGACTCTGCCTGTGCGGTGTTGGGGGTGGGCTGGTGCATGGGGGCTCCTGTTTAGTATGGGCAGGTGCCCAAACAGTATGGGCGAGCGCCCATACTTGCAATGGGTTTGAGGGAAGGGGCAGTTGTGTCACCTCGTGGAGTGGCGATTCCCGATCTGCGTGAGCGGCTGTTCGCGGCGGCGGAACGGGTGGTGGCCCGCGACGGGTCGGCGGGCCTGACCAGCCGTGCGGTCACGGCGGAGGCGGACTGCGGGAAGGGGGTCCTCCACACGCATTTCGCCGGTCTGGACGAGTTCGTCGCCGAGCTGGTGCTGGACCGGTTCGCGCGCGGCGCCCGCCGGGCCGAGGGGCTGGGTGCCCTGGTGGGGCGGGGCAGCGTCGCGGGCAACCTCCAGGAGGTGGCTGACGCGCTGCTGGAGTCCCTTCCCCCGGCGGTCGTGCGGCTGGCGATGACCCGGCCCGCGGCCGCGATGCACACCCGGGACGGGCTTCGGTCCGGTGCGCCCGCGTTCGACGCGATCCAGGACGCGGTCACCGCGTACCTCGAAGCGGAGCGGCTCGCGGGGCGGGTCGCGGAGGGCGTTGACGTGGGCACGGTCGCGCTCGCGCTCGTCGGTACCGTGCACCACCTGCTGATGACGCGGGTTTCCTCCGGGGGTGAGGGTGGCGGCCCGGGGGTGGATACCGCTCGGCTGGTCGCCGTGCTGCTCGGTGCGGGGGTGCCGGGGGCGGGTGCCTGACCTGCGCGGCGGGGGCCCGTACGTGCGTGAGTGAGTACGTACGCACGCACGCACGCACGCACGCCGGAATACTGGGCTGCGGGTGGGGCGGGGCGCGCCTAGGCTGCCCGGTTGTCGGCAGTGTCCGTCGGCAGTGGTCAGTGGTCAGTGGTGGATCGGAGATGCCGGGGATGACTTCTCGATTGCTTGCGGTCTGCTTCGATGCGGGGCAGCCGCTGCGGCTCGCGCGGTTCTGGGGTGGGGTCCTCGGGTGGGAGGTGGCCGCCGATACGGGTGGCGGTGTGGTGCTCGTGCCCGGCGATGACACCGGGTTCGGGGTTCGGTTCGTCGCGAGTCAGGAGCCGAAGGCCGAGCAGAACCGGATGCACTTCGATCTGACGAGTACGTCCCTGGAGGACCAGCGGCGGACGGTGGACGGGGCGCTGGGGCTGGGCGGACGGCACATCGATGTCGGGCAACGGCCGGAGGAGGGTCACGTGGTGCTCGCCGACCCCGAGGGCAACGAGTTCTGTGTGATCGAGCCGGGCAACAACTTCCTCGCGGACTGCGGCTTCGTCGGGGCGCTGGCCTGCGACGGATCGCAGGAGGTCGGGTACTTCTGGAGCGAGGCGCTGGGGTGGCCGCTGGTCTGGGACCAGGACCAGGAGACCGCGATCCGCTCACCGCACGGCGGGCCGAAGATCACGTGGGGCGGCCCGCCGGTGGCGCCGCGGGTGGGCAGGGTCAGGGTGCGGTTCGAGCTGGACGTGCCGGTCGGCGGTGACCCGGAGGCCGAGGTCGACCGGCTGCTCTCCCTCGGGGCCACGCGGCTCGGTACCGGTCCGGGTGAGGGGGAGGGTGAGTGCGGCCGGGTGGTGCTGGCCGATCCCGACGGGAACGAGTTCTCCGTGCTGACGTCCTGCTAGACGTCAGGAGCCGATGAAGCGGGTGGCGCCCACGAACGGGCGGTTCGTCAGGGGCTCCTCCCGCACCTTCTCCCCGGTCTTGGGCGAGTTGATCATCATCGGTTCACCCTGGTCGTTGCGGCCGACGTAGATGCCGATGTGGGTGACGTTCGAGGTGCTGGTGCCGAAGCCCACGACGTCGCCGGGGCGGAGGTCGGCCGGGGACGTGATCCGCTCGCCCATGGCCGAGCCGGCGGGCGCCGCGCCGCCGCCCGCGTCGAACTGCGGCTGGCTGTCGCGCGGGATGGTGATGCCGAGGGCGGAGTACACCTGGCTCGTCAGGCCGGAGCAGTCGTAGCCGAACCCGGCCGTGCCGGACCACAGGTACTCCAGGCCCAGGAACTTGCGCGCTTCGGCGACCACGTCGTCGCCGCTCACCCCGGAGGTCGGGACCTTCGCGAGATCACCGCTCCGGAAGTAGATCGGGCTGCCGTCATTGGCCCGGGCCTCCAGGATGAACGGGGCGCCCGGGACCGGCTTCACGGCGAACTCCGTGTTGAACGAGTACTCGGTGACGACGCCCCCCTTGGACTGCGCCCCCGCCGCCGCCCCGGCCGCCAGCGCCTGACGAGAGCCGTAGCCCCGGGCCGTCGGGCTGGTGACGCGCTCCGCGGTCGTGCCGGACGGGGCCTTCTTGCGGAACTTCGTCAGCTGCCGGTCGGGCAACCAGCCGGGGTAACCGGCCTCGTTCCTGGGCGTGGGCTGGCCGTGGACCACCACCTTGTCCCAGAGCACGCCGTCCTTGGTCATCGTGTCCACCACGGTGACCCGGCCCCCGTACAGGGCCTGCGTCTCCCCCGCGACGTCGCGACGCAGGTTGATGTCGGGCGCCATGGCGGCGAACCAGCCCCGGATGTCGACCGGGTTGGTGAGCGCCTTCGCGTCCACCGCCCGCACCTTCTCGGGGCTCTCCCAGAGCTGGGCGACGGACACGTCCACGTAGCAGGTACCGGCGCCCGCGCAGGCCGCCGAGGGCTTCGCGCTGGACGCGTCCGCGGCGGAGACGGGATGGGCGAGGGGAACCACGGCCATGACGGCGCCGACGGCAACGGGAAGCGCGATGCGTGAAAGGGGCATACGCAGATTGTCCTGTGCGGGCGGCAGTTGGACCAGGGATCGACCGGCCATGGGCCGGGTCAGCGGGTGGCGGTTTCGCCCAACGGGTGGAGGGTGTTCGGGCGGATGACCGGGGGGCGGGTGGGGGTGTGGGGGCGGGGGGTGAGGAGGGTGCGGATGCGCGTGGCGAAGTCGGGGCCGGGCATGGGGAGGTCCATCTCGGGTTCGCGGAGGTAGCCGGTGGCGACCGCGGTGGGCATGAAGGTCATCAGTTCGGTCACCGCGGGCGAGCGGTGGCGGGTCATGTGTGCGGCGAGGCGGTGCAGGACGCGCAGGATCGTGGTGGTGGAGGGGCTGGTGATCCGTTCCTCGGCTTCGGCCCCGGTGGTGGGGGGCGGCTGGACGTCGTCGGTCTGGCGGTGCCACCACTGGGCCGCGTCGGTCTCGCCGAGGGACAGGTGGTGGAGGTAGAGGCAGTAGGCGGCGGTGGCCTGGCCGGCCCCGGCGGCGTACTGCCACCAGAAGCGGGCGCCGTCGTCGGCTTCCGTGAGCTGGAGTACGCAGGCCAGGACGAGGGCGCTGCGGGGCTCGGGGACCTGGTCGGTGACGAACTTGGTGATGGTCACGGCCGGGGTGTGGGTGACCAGGGTCTCGCACAGGGCGCGCAGGTGCTCGGCGGCCGTGGTGGTCATGGTGGTCGCCGTGGCGGTGCGAGCCGTGGCCGTGGGGTCGGTCGGGGGCAGGGGGTCGGGGCGGACTATGTCCCGGGGGACGGCACGGTCGCGGACCAGCAGTGCCCGTGCCAGGATCGCTTCGACGGCTGTCATTCGATGGGGCCTTCGCTCTCGGGCGGCGGGAAGATGACACGGACGGCGTGGCGTTCGTCGGAGCGCACCGTGGGCGGCGGTACGCCCAGCAGGGCGGAGGTCTTCTCGACGGTGTTGCCGCACAGGTGGCGCAGCACCATCACGTCCTGGAGGTTGTCGGGCAGCCGGCCGATGGCCCGGAACAGGCACAGGCTCTCGGTCATCTGCTCGGCACGCTCGGCCAGACCGGTCAGCCTGCTGATGGCGACGGTGTCGAAGACGGCGGAACCCAGTTCGGGCCGGCCGTCGAGGTGCGGGGTCTTGGCCATGACCGTGGCGCGCAGGATCTTCCACGCGTAGCGGCGTATGTCGGGGCTGGCCAGGGCACTGTTCCAGGACAGCCAGAGGATGTCGAAGGTGTCGTCCACGGCCGCGTCGCGCGAGGCGTCGGTGAGGAACGCCTGGGCGTAGCGCCGGTAGTCGCCCTCCACGGTCCGGCGGAACGGTTCGTGGGCGACGGGCGGGTGGGAGTGGGGGGTGGCCAGGGCCGCCTTGTCGCTGGAGCGCTGGACCCATTCGTACGTCTTCTGCGCGTCCAGGGCCGCTTGGCGCCAGAGCCGGTACAGGGGGGAGACCGGCATCTTGAGCTCGACGGAGAGGCGGTGGATGACCTCCCACCGGGGGTACCGGCCCAGGCCGCGCAGTAACTCGGAGAGCTTGGACTTGGCGAGCAGGACCCGCAGGCCGAGTTCGTTGAGGGTCAGGCCGCTGGCGAGGTAGCTGTCGCGCGCGTGCTCCAGCCAGGCCCGGTGGGAGCTGCCGACGGTGTCCGCGATCGGGCCGAGCTTGCGGCCGGGGCGGGCGTGGGCCGGCTGCGGGGCCGGTACCTGGGATTCGAAGGGCATGGTCACGGGGTGCCGTCCTCCCCGTCGGGTACCGATGCCACACGGTGACCGGACGCGGCGGTGGTCCGTGACCGGGCCGCCTGGAAGATCTGCTGGACGGTCAGTCCCAGCGCCGGTGCGAGGGTGGCGATCGCGGCGCTCTGGCCCATCGCGGTCATCGCCACGCTCCAGCCGAGCACCATCAGCAGCGCGATGATGAACACTATGTACTTCTTTGGCATGGTCGTTCCTCGACTTCGTTGGGGTCGGCCTCGCTGCCCGTCCGGCCATCCGGGGGCCGGGTGACGGGAGTCCTCAACGCCCGGGTGCCGGCCGGTTGTTGGGGAGGGACAGCATGGACCGCCGACCCTCCGTTACGCCACGTGATCATGGATTCGCGGAACAATGCCGATCACTGAGTGTCGTGCGGTTGAACACGGATGACCGTTCCGGTGCTGGTCGAGGGCACAAACGCCCACCCATGGCGGAAGTTCCCGGTTTTCCTTGCAATCGCGGCGCCGACCCCCGTCAATGGGTGCAGGGCACCGTTGGTGTCGGCCTTCCATCCGGAAGCGGCCCGCTCCCGTGCCGAGAACTACAGGGGGCGGGCGAGCGCTCGACCGTTCCCGCCCGGCCACTGTTGGGGGCCGGGCGGGAATGTGGTCGTGTTGGCGGTCGCGGCTCAGCCGATGAGCGAGCGCAGTACGGGGATGCTCGGGCCGGCCGCGCCCAGGCCCACGAGGACGCAGACCGGGGGCGGGTTGCCCGCCAGGAGCGTGAGTCCGCCCGCCACCAGGCCGAAGACGGCGGCGACGAGCAGCACGACCGCCGTGTGCAGCGGCACGAAGGGCGTCGGCGGCGGGGTGGGTTCGGTGGGCGGCGGACTCACAGCGGCTCCCGGGCGGTGTCAGGCTGTGCCGGTCAGACCGTGCCGGTCGGACTGCCGGTCAGGCCACGTACTGGTTCATGGAGATCCTGATGTCGTGCAGCTTCCAGGGGATCTCGCCGAAGACGCGCACGCCCCGGTAGTACAGCTCGGCGCGGGCGTCGCACGCCGCGTTGGACTTCATGGCGGTGCACGAGGCGTGCATGTCGTTGCGGAACCACTGGTCGCAGGTGGCCCGGTCGGCCCAGCGGTACTTGTAGCAGCCGTCGTGGTGCATGCAGGCGTGGTGGAAGTCGTAGCGCCCGGCGAGGTATCCGTACGCGGTGAAGGGCGGCTTGCCGTACTGGACCCAGGCGTGGTGCACGCCGGAGTCGGGGACGTCCGTACAACCGTCGGTGGTCCACCATTCGCCGCCCTGGTTGTACGGGGTGGCGTTGGTGCCGGGGGTGGTGGTCGCCGAGACCGGGGACGCGGGGCCGAGCAGCAGGGCCGCGCTGCCCGCGAGGACCGTGGCGGCGGTGGCCGCCTTGCGGAGGAGACGGCTGCCGGTCCGGGCGTTCCTGGGGCGGCGGTGCGGGTGCGGAGTGGTCATGGCGCCTTCCTGGTGGCGGGGCGGGCGGGGAGAACCGGCCGGGCGACCCGTTCTCGGCGTCAACGCTACGGAGGGGGAACCCTGTTGGGCGTCATGCGACCGACCGACAGCACGGGGTCCGGCCGACCGGCAGAATCGGCGACGAGGGACAGAGGGACAGAGGGACACGGGGCCGAGGGCGCGGATGAAGGGGTGGGCTCATGCCGGTTGCCGACAGCGCGGTCACCCACCTGTACGTGCTCGGCCGCCGCTATGTGGCGGTGATCCGGGTCGTGACGGGCGTACCGACGCTCCTCGTCGCCGCCCTGGCCGCGCCCGCGGCGCCCTCCGTGACGGTGACGTTCGCGGTGCTGTCGCTGGTGACGGGGTGGAGCGTCGTGTACGTACGGGCCCTGCTGCGGGGGCCGGGGACCGCGGCGACCCTGGCCGACGCCGTCGTACTGGCCACGCTGGCCGCGAGCGCGCCGTGGACGGCGCCGCTGGACTGGCTGGAGCACGGCAGGTCCTGGCTGCTGCCGTTCCTGTCGTTCGCGTGCGTGGGCTACCAGTACTACGCGAGCCCGCGGCTCGGCGGGGTGGCGGCGCTGCTGGTGCTGTCCGGGGCCATCGTCGGCACGGCCGCGGCGCTCCCCGAACACAGCTCGCTCGACAGCCTGGTGACGGCGCTCTGGTCGCTCGTCGTCGCCTCGCTCGGGCGGATGCTGTGGACGCTGATGCTGCGCGGGGGCAGGCTGGCCGACGAGGCCGCGGCGGACGCCGAGGCGGCGCGCGCCGAGCAGGCGGCGAAGGCGCGGATCCGGGCCGCGAAGCGGGCCCACAACCGGACCCTGCACGACACCGCGGCCACGACCCTGCTGTGGGTCGGCGCGGGCGGCGGGAGCATCCCGGCCGGGTTGCTGGCCGCGCAGGCGGAGCGCGATCTGGACCGGCTGCTGTCCTGGGAGCCCGGACCCGCCGTGGAGGTGCGGGTGGCGGTGGAGGCGGATCTGATCCAGCTGCTCCGGGAGGCCATCGGGCTCGCGGCCGTGCGGGTGGAGCTGCGGGGGCCGCCGGCGCTGTGGCTGCCCTCGCAGGTCACGGTGGCGCTGGCCGATGCCGCCGGGGAGGCGCTCGTGAACGTGAACCGGCACGCCGAGGTGGACCACTGCTCGGTCACGGTCGGCGGATCGGACGGGGACGTGCGCGTGGAGGTGGTCGACGAAGGGTCCGGCTTCGACCCGGCGGCCATCGCGTCCGCCCGGCGCGGGGTACGGGCTTCGATCTTCGAACGCGTCGAGGAGGTCGGCGGGCGGGCCCTGATCCGTTCGCAGCCGGGCAGGGGAACCACCGTCAGTCTGGAGTGGCGACGATGAGGGACTTTCACCGCGTGGGCGAGCCGGCCATAGCCGCCGAGTTCCTGTACCACCTGCGCATCGCCGTGCTGGGCATCTCCGGCATCGTGCTGCTGTCCATGAGCTGGCTGCGCAGCGTCGGCGCGTACCGGCCGCTGTGGATGCAACTGGTCGCGTACGGACTGCTGTTGGGCATCGCCGTGGTCGAGGGGGTGCTGACGCTGCGCCGCCGGTCGTGGGGCGGCGCGCGGTGGGCCGGTGTCGCCCTCGCCCTCGCGGCGTCGGTCCTGTCCTGCCTGTCGCTGCCCACCGGGACGCCCACGACCGCCGCGGACTGGGCCTTCGGCAGCGTCGGCTGGATCGGGGTCGTGCTGCTCCTGGACCGGCCGATGGTCCAACTGGTCCTGTTCCTGGGCGCGCACTGGGCGATCACCGCGGTGAACCTGGTCCTGTCCGGGCCGGTGGACGAGGGAGCCGTACTGAACTTCGTCAGCGGCTCCCTCGGCACGATCGGCTTCCCGCTGGCCTGCGGGGTGGCCGCGACCGCGCTGCGCGCCACGGCGGGCGACGCGGAGGCGGCCCGCCGCCAGACCGAGGACATCCGGCACTCCGAACGGGTCGCCGCGCGGACCGCGCAGGCGCTCCAGGACAGTTACGCGGGCCTGGCCGGCAGCGCGGGCCCGCTGCTGCGCGGGCTCGCGGACGGCAGCCTCGACAGCAATGACCCGGACGTCCGGCGGGACTGCTGGATCGAGGCCGCCCGGATGCGTCGGCTCTTCGTCGAGACCGACGACGTACCGAACCAGCTGGTGCACGAGTTGCGGCAGTACGTGGACACCGCGGAGCGCCGCCGGGTCAGGGCGGAGATGTCCAGCTACGGCACGGCGGTCGATCCGCCGCCGGAGGTCCGCCTCGCCCTCGGGAACTTCCCGCTGCCCGTGCTGGCCGGGGCCCGGAGCTGGGCCCGGGTCACCGTGGTCTTCACCTCCGAGTTCGTCTCGGTGCAGGTGATCGGTGACTGCGGGGCCATCGACCTGCCGCGCCCCGGTGACACCGCGGCCACCGGGGCCGCCGCCGGGATCGAGATCGGCAGTTTTCTGGACGCGGACGACGACACACTCTTGATGGAGGCGAAATGGCGGAGGACCGGCCGATCACCGTCGTGATCGTGGAGAACCACGGCGTGGTCATCAACGGCGTGCGCGAATGGTGCGCGCGGGCCGACCCCCCGATCCGGCTCATCTCGGCGGGCCAGCAGCTGGGCCGGGTGTGGACCGGCGAGGGCGCCGCGGCCGACGTGGTCGTCTTCGACCTGGGGCTGGTGAAGCAGGAGGTGTACGAGTTCCACTCGCTGCGCCAGCTGGTCAGCAACAAGCGCAACGTGGTCGTCTTCTCCGGCGAGGAGTCCCCGGCCGTGATCCTGGAGTGCGGGCGCCTGGGCGTGAAGTCGTACGTGACCAAGGTGGAGGGTGACGAACACCTGATCCCCGCCATCCGGGCGGCGGCGGACGGCCTGACGTACACCACGCCGAAGCATGCCGGGATGATCGTCGCGGACTCCTCCCCCGACAAGCCGGACCTCTCCGAGAAGCAGGTCGAGGTGCTGCTCAACTGGTGCAGCGGGCTGTCGAAACCGGCGGTCGGCCGGAAGCTCTTCATGGCGCCCACCACGGTCGCCACCCACATCGAGCGGGCCCGCAAGCACTACGACCGGGTCGGCAGGCCGGCCCCGGACAAGGTCAGCATGACGAACAGGCTGATCCAGGACGGGCTGCTGGCGCCGAGCCAGGCCGACCCGCTCGCGTCGGATCCGTGGGACCCGTCGTCGTGAGCCTCCGGTCGATCCCTGACGCGTCACAGCCTGGGCAGCAGGGAACGGCAGAAACCGTGCGGGAGCCAGGGGGCGGTGGGTGAGGCGAAGGCCGTCGTGGCGGTGGCGAGGGCGCCCGGGGTGTGTTCCCGGACCCGGCCCGCCGCGGCCAGTTCGGTCAGGGTGGTGCCGCCGAGGTAGGCCGAGCCGAGGGCGCAGGCGTCCAGGGAGAGGTCGGGGGCGTCGTACGTACGGGCGCACACCGCTCCGGAGGCGTCGCCGGTGAGCCGCCAGCGGCCCCGGTTCCAGGGGGCCTGGGCGTCGTCGAGGTCCAGGACGACGTCGAGCGGGGCCGCGTAGCCGCGGGCCGTCAGGGCGATCGGGGCGTCGACGACGCGTACGTAGAGGCTGTCCAGCACGGTCGGGGCGCAGCGCCGCACGTCGGAGACGAGGTGCAGCAGGGCGTCGTCGACGGGGCGGTTCGGGGCCACGACCCGGGAGGTGAGGTCGGTTTCGAGGAGGAAGCGCCACAGGGCGGCGTAGGCGCGCGGGTCGGTGGCCTCGATGTCGCGGACGCGGACGGTGCCCTCGGCGGTGTTCGCGGCCGACCAGGCGATGGTCACGGCGTAACGGGCGTAGCCGACGGGGCGGCCGTCGATCCGCGCGACGACGCACTCCAGGGGGCGGGCGCCGGCGCGGGCGGCGGGCGGGTCGAGCAGCGGGAGGTGTTCCCAGCCGGGGGCGCGGGCCAGCATGCCGGGGCGGGCGGGGACCTGGCGCGCGTACAGCTCCTCGGTGATTTCCAGGGCCTCGTACGGGTCTTCGAGGGTGAGGGTGATCTCGTCGGTGCGTTCCCCGGTGGCGGCGGGCGTGCGCAGCGAGACGCGGCGGGACTGGATGTCGAGGGAGAGCCGGCGGGCGGCCGCGCCGTAGCCGAACCGTTCGTGGATGGGCGCCTCGGAGGCGGTCAGGACGGCGAGGGGTTCGCCCTGGCGCTGGAGGGACTCCAGTTGGTGGCGCATCAGGTCGGCGAGGATGCCGCGGCGCCGGTGCGTGGGCCGTACGCCGACCATGCTCACGCCCGCGGTCGGCACGAGGTGCCCGCCGGGGACGCTCATGCGGAAGGTGAAGATCCCGGCGGCGGCGACGAGTTGGGCGCCGTCGCGCACGACCACGCAGCGCTCGGGCTCGGCCAGGCGGCGCCACAGGGCGGTCGCCTCGGCGGGTTCGCTCTCGTGGAAGGCGTCGAGGACGGTGGCGTAGAAGGCGTCCCACTGGCCGGGGAGCAGGGCTCGTACGTCCCGGGCGGGTGCGGTGGTGGTGTGCGTGGTGGACGGGGTCATCGTGGGCGCCTCTCCGGGGAGCTGGTGGTCGGTCAGCGACCATCTCTAGCAACCGGAGCCGAATGTTCACAGAGGGTGAGGCTGCTTCACGCCACGAACCCGCCTCCTTCGAATTCGGGAGGTGTGTCCCGGTTTCTTTGGCCTGTTCATGCGGCGGTGCCGTCCGGCTCCATGGTCATGCGGGCCACGTGGAGTGCCAGGTAGGAGACCTCGTCCTCGCTCAGGTGCTGGCCCAGGCGCAGCTCGACGATCGTCGCCAGCTGCTGCGCGGTGTGGGTCGCCTCCGGGTAGTGCCGGCGGATGCCCTCGCCGATCGTGGACTCGTGCCCCTTCAGCTGCCGGTGCTGCTGGATCCGGACGAAGAGGTAGCGCACGTGGGTGATGAAGCGCGCCGCGCTCATGGACTCCTGGGAGACGGAGAGCCCGTACCGCTCCCGCACGACGGCGAGCATCTGCTGGATGACCCCGGTCATCGTGTACGTGAAGGACAGGTCGCCCGTGGCGAAGCCCGCGTTGACCAGGTGCAGCGCGAGCGCGATCGCCTCGGAGGACTCCAGTCGCGGGTCCACGTGCTGGTTGATGGCTTCCAGCAGGCGCTGCGCCTGGGCGTACTCGGTGGCGTAGAGGGTCTGGACCTCCGCGCGCAACGGGTACTCGATGACGATGCCCCGCGCGGCCCGGTCCAGGGCTCCGGCGACGTGGTCGGCGACGGCGATGGCGAGGGTCGGCCGGGTGGACTCGCGCCCCTCGACCCCGGTCTCGTCCAGGGCGATCACGACGGCCCGCAGGACCTCCTCGTCGATGAGGGCGAGGACCTCGCTCAGGTGGTCGGGGTCGCGGCCGTCCGCCGGGACGAAGACGCGCACGATCAGCGCGGGGTCGACGGGCTTGCCCTGGCGGGAGCTGAAACCGATGCCGCGCCCGGTGAGGATGACCTCCTGGCCCTTGTCGTCGCGCGCGAGGACCACGTTGTTGTTGAGGACACGCAGCGCCTTCAACTGCTGCTCTCCTTCTCGTTCGCGGTCCGGTCCGGTCCTGCCCGGTCCAGTCCAGTCCTGTCCGGTTCTGCCAATGATCCCGTATTGTCCGGCGCCCGTGCGCCAGCCTCGCCCCGGAGCGACGCGGCGCGGGCACGCGCCCCACGAGGTGGGGGCGCGTGCCCGCGTCGTACCGGTTACCGGTTACCGGTGGCGGGTCGTCAGCGCCGTACGGTCACCACGGGTACGCCGACGGTGACGTCCTGCCCGGTGTGCGGCTCGACCGAGGCCAGGTCCGCGGTGTTGGTGACGGTCATGAGGGTGACCGTCGGGTGCTGCGCCGCGCGTACGGCGTCAAGGTCGACCTCGACGAGGAGGTCGCCGACGGAGACCTGCCGGCCGGCCTCGGCGCGGACGTCGAAGCCTTCGCCCTTCATCTTCACCGTGTCGATGCCGATGTGGATGAGCACCTCGACGCCGTCCGCGGTACGGATGCCGAAGGCGTGGCCGGTGGCGGCGACGATGATCAGCTCTCCGTCGACCGGTGCGAAGACGCGGCCGTCGGCCGGCTCGATGCCCACGCCCTCGCCGAGCGCGCGGGAGGCGAAGACGGGGTCCCCGACCTCGTCGAGGCCGACCACGCGGCCCGCGACCGGCGCGGCGAGTTCGATGCTCTTCCCGGTGGTGGCGGGTGCGGGGGTGGGGGCGGCGGGGGCAGCCTCGGAGCCGGAGCCGGAGCCGGAGCCGGAGCCGGAGGCGGAGCCGCTCGCGGCGGTCGCCGCCGCGCCGACGGTGACGAGCTCGCGGTCATCGGCCGCCACGGCCTCGCCCCGGGAGGCCGCCTCGGCGGCGTCGCGCTCGGCGTTGGCCTGGGCGCGCTCCTCAGGGGTGCGGAAGTCGGAGAAGTACACGAGCGCCATCGAGACGAAGAAGGCCGCCGTGATCGCGATGGAGTAGGTGGCCATCGGGGAGAAGACCGGGATGGTCAGCAGGGAGGTGAAGGCGAAGGCTTTGGTGTCCACGCCGCCCAGGACGCCCACGAGCACGCCGCCGACGAGGCAGCCCACGAGCATGCGCGGGTAGATCCGCTTGAAGCGCAGGTGGATGCCGTACAGCGAGGGCTCGGAGATGCCGCCGAGCAGGCCCGCGGCCAGGGCGCCGGTGGCGGTCTGGCGCATCTCCTTCTCGCGGTGGCGGACCGAGAGCAGCAGCACACCGGCGGTCGCGCCGAAGCAGGCGAAGTTCCAGGCGCCCATGGGGCCCTGGATGAAGTCGTAGCCGAGGGTGTTGATGTTGACCAGCATCAGCGCGTTGAGCGGCCAGTGCAGGCCCAGCGGCACGAGGAACGGGTACAGCAGCGGGATGAGGATCGCGAAGACGATCGGTGCGTTGCCGTTCAGCCAGGACAGGCCCTCGCCGAGGCCGTTGCCCGCCCAGACGCCCAGCGGGCCGATGAGGAAGGCGGTCACCGGGATCATGATCAGCATGCTGAAGAACGGTACGAAGACCAGGTGCACGGTCTCCGGGAAGACGCGCTGCAGGCCCTTGTAGACCAGGGCGAGCACGGCGACCATCAGCAGCGGCACGAACACCTGGCCGCCGTAGTCGTTCAGCTGCATCGGCAGCCCGAAGACGTGGGCCACGCACTCCTGGGTGCCCAGCGTCCCGTTGGTGGTGCAGGTGATGCCGGGGATCCCGGACTTCGGGTCGAGCATGCCCGTGAAGTTCGGGGTCATCACCGCGGCCATGACCGCGGCGCCGACCCAGGGGTCGACCTTCAGCTTCTTGGCCGCGTTGTACGCCACCATGAGCGGCAGGAAGTACAGCACCGAGCGCCACATCGCGTCGACGAAGACCCAGGTGGCGGACTTGTCCGCGGCGCGGAAGTCGACGACGCCCAGGGCGTCGAGGACGGAGGCGATCGCGATGATGAGCGAGGAGCCCAGCAGGACGCCCATGAGCGGGCGGAACGAGTCGGACAGGTACTCGAAGAAGTTGTCGACCCAGGCGTAGCGGCCGCGGCTCTTGGCCCGCATCGCGGCCTTGACGTCGGCGTCGGACCGCGGGGCGGGCGTGCCTGCGCCGCGCATCGCCGGCAGGTTCATGATCTCGGAGTAGACGCGTGCGACGGCTCCGCCGATCACGATCTGGAGGCGGTCACCGGACTGCGCCACGGTGGCCATGACGCCGTCGAGGGCGTCGAGCGCGGCCGTGTCGGCCTTCGCCCCGTCGTGGAGCTGGAAGCGGAGCCTCGTCGCGCAGTGCGTGAGGCTCTCGATGTTCTCGGCTCCACCGACGCCGCGGAGGATCCGCTCCGCCAGCGTGCCGGGTCCGGCTGCGGGTGTGTTCATGATGCGTCCTTGCACCTTGGGGCTCTTGCCGTGCTGCTGCGGGCAACAAAAAAGGCCCGGGTCGCGCACATGGCGCAACCCAGGCCTTGCCTCCCCTCAGGCGGCACACCGCCTTGGCGTCGCGGGGCGACGAAGGTGGTGTCCTCGGGGAGTAACAATCCTGTGATCGAGGTCGAGATCAAGATCTAGATCGATCAGACAAAACCTTAACACCGGGACATGGCCGCGGCGGGCGGCGCCGATGTGGTGCCGCGCACAGTGCGTCAGGACGCCTTGGTCCGACCCTGACCCGCCCTGACCCCCTGACCTGACCTGACCTACAGGCTGCGGGCGGTGATGTCGCCGTAGGTGGTGGTGGCGTGGATGGTCAGGGCCGCGCCGGCGCCTTCGGCGTTGCGGAGCGCGTTGTGGATCCGGCCGTAGCCGGTGCCGCCGTCGAGGGAGGCGGAGACGCCGCGGGCGGCGCCGACCTCCACATTGCCGGCCTCCGTGCGCAGGGTGACCGTGCCGTACACGGCCTCGGTGATGCGGAGGTCGCCCTTCTGGGTGCTGATCTCGGCCGGGCCGCCCAGGCGGCCGACCGCGATGTCACCGGCGAGGAGGGTCAGCCGGGCGCCCGCGGTCTCGTCGAGCTTGACCGAGCCCTGCGCGCCCTCGAAGACGACCTCGCCGAGGCGTCCGACGCCGCGGAGTTCGGCGCTGGCCGCCTTCGCGGCGACGTGGGAACCGGCGGGCAGCTGGACCGTGATCTCGACGGAGCCGGAAGGCCCGAGGATCTGGTTCTTCGCCTCCGGCGCCGTGATCCGCAGGACGCCGTCGCTCTCGGCGTACACGACCTGGGTCTGCTCGGCCGCCTTCACGTCGCGGCTTTTGGAGGCGTTGGCGGGGAGGACCTCGACGGTGGTGTCGGCCCGGTCGGCGGCGATGAACCGGATGTGGCCGGCGGGGATGTCGATGACGGTGGAGATCGGGGCGGTGGTGACGAACTTCTGCATGGCGGCTTTCCTTCGACTCGTTGTTTCCGATGAGGGAAAAGCTACGTTGCGTTTCTGAATTGGGCAACGCTTTCGTTGCGCATGATGCACATCACCGCAGGTCAGAGTAGATATTTCATTGCAATGGCTTTGAACCTAACGCAACAAACCCTCCCTCGCCCGTTGCAATGAAACAAGAATGAACGCTATGCTGGGAGACATCACGAGCCACGAAGGAGACCGCGATGCCGGGAGGCAGACTCACCCAGCAGGAACGTCAGCAGATCGCGCTGGGACTGGCCGACGGGCTCGCCTACGCGGAGGTCGCCAGGCGCCTGGAGCGGCCCACCTCGACGGTCACGCGCGAGGTGATGCGCAACGGCGGCCCCGCCGCCTACCGCGCCGACCTGGCCCACCGCGCCACCGAACGCCGTGCGCACCGGCGCAGGCAGCCCGCACCGCGCGGGCCGCAGGCGGCGTCGCAGGCGCACGGGCGCGATGACGAGGCCGTGCGCGAGTACGAGGAGGTGTTCGCCGGCGTCTTCATGCAGTCGGGTCTGCCCACGATGACGGCCCGGGTGCTGGCGGCCCTCTACACCACCGACGTCGGCAGGCTCACCGCCGCCGAACTCGCCGGGCGCCTCCAGGTCAGCCCCGCGTCCGTCTCCAAGGCGATCGCGTTCCTCGAAAGCCAGGGCCTGATCCGCCGCGAACGCGACGAACGCCGCCGCGAGCGGTACATCGTCGACGACGACGTCCTCTACCAGTCGACGATGGCCAGCGCCCGCGCCACCGCCCACCTCGGCGAGATCGCCCGCCAGGGCGTCGGCGTCCTCGGCCCCGGCACCCCGGCCGCCGCCCGCCTGGAGAACATCGCCCGCTTCGTGGACTTCATCTCGGAGAGCATCGCCCGCGCCGCGGACCAGGCCCGCGAGATCCTCCACACGAAACCGGAGCGACCGGAGGCACCCCCGGCCACCGCGCCGTAGCTTCTTTTCGTTCTGACACGTTGTCGAAAAACCGGCTCCCACCTGGGACGACACCCGGGTTCTTATCAAGAGGGCACTATCGGGAGTTCCGATCGGCGACGCTCCACTGGCACAGTCCCCGCATGCGCATTTCCTCCAGGCCCTCCCTCTCTCTCATCGGAAGCTTCCGGCAGCACTACCGCGAAGTCCGCGCGGCCGCCCGGACGTTCACGGACTCCGGGCTGACCGTGACGAGCCCGCCGATCTGCCGGATCGTCAGCCAAGGGCCCGAGTTCGTGCGGTTCGAGTCCGACCCTCCGGAGTCCTCGGACCACGACCTCCAGGCCGCGACCCTGGCGAAGATCTTCACCTCGGACCTGGTGTACGTCGTGAATCCCGGCGGATACATCGGTCGCACCACCGCGTACGAACTGGGGCGCGTCCACGAACGCGGCATGGCCGTTTACTACGCCGAGCCGCCCAAAGACCTGCCCATCGCCGTCCCGGAGGGAACCGTCGTCGATGCGCGCCGCTTGGTGGAGATCATCACCGGGGGCGGTCGGGGGCCCGCTCCGGTCAGGCGGCCGCGGGTCTCGGCACAGCCGACGGCCGACATCGTGATCTTCACGATCCGCTCGGAGCAGCTACGGACGCTGCTCGTGCGGCGCGGCAACGAGCCGTACCGCGGGAGGCTGGCCCTGCCCGGCGGGTTCGTCCGGGCGGGAGAGTCTCTGGAGGACACGGCGAAGCGGGAGCTCCAGGAGGAGACGGGGCTGACCGGCTCCGGAATCCGGCTGGAACAGCTGCACACGTACTCGCGCCCGGATCGCGACCCCCGGGGCCGGGTCATCTCGACCGCCTTCCTCGCGGTCATGCCGGATCCGCCGGAGGTGACCGGTGCGAGCGACGCCCACGAGGCCGACTGGGTCGAGGTCGAGGAATCACTGTGGGGCCCCAACAGCAGCCTCGCCTTCGACCACGGCGAGATCCTCCGGTACGGGCTCGAACGCGCCCGGACCCGGCTGGAGCACACCACCGTCGCGACCGCCTTCTGCGACGACCTCTTCACCATCACCGATCTGCGCAAGGTCTACGAGGCCGTGTGGGGCCACGAGCTCAACCCGGGGAACTTCCACCGCAAGGTCGTGGAGGAGAGGTCGGGTTTCGTGCTCAAGACCAACAAGGTGCGCAGGTCAGGGCAGGGGAAACCGCCCGTCCTGTTCCGCCGGGGCACGGCGGATCTGCTGTATCCGCCGATGCTGCGCGGCCGCCGCACCCCGTAGTGCTGCCATGACCGAGAAGGACGACACCATGCTGTCCCTTTTTTCTGCCGCCGCTTCTGCCGCCGCTTCTGCCGGCTCTTCTTCCGGTGCTTCCTCCGGTGCTGGTGATTTCACCTCTTCATGGACCTGGGGGGCGGTGATCGCTCTCGTCGCCCTGGTCGTCAGCACCTGGCTCGTCGTCGACAACCGCCGCCGCGACCGGGCCGTCCGGTGGCACCAGCCCGACTACGACACCTCCAGCGGTGCGCTCCTCGTGTTGAACCGGCTGTCGCTCACGACGGCCGTCGAGGGTGTCACGCCCGAGCTGCGCGAGCTGGTCGACGTGGTCAGCAGGCTCAGGATCGCCGAACAGCACTCCCCGGACCTGCCGTTCGGCGTGATCGTCGCGGAGTTGGAGGCCTACCGGGTGAACGTGCTGCCGGAGCGGCACGCCGACCGGCTCGCCGCGGACGGGCGCCTGTTCGACGACTACCTCGCGCTCGCCCGCGCGCAGGGCATCAGGCTCGAAGCCGCGCGCACCGGGATCGCCCACGTACAGCGCAAGATCGAGAAGCGGACGCGCAAATAGCGCGCTCCGGTTCTGTCACGCGGGGGCGGACGCCTCGTGCGGGGTGGCGAAGCCGGGGAGCCAGCGGAGGGCTTCGGCGCGGAACGGCAGCTCGCACTCCAGCTGGCACAGGACGGCCGTCGCGGCGCCGACGACGCGGTTCACCAGTACGTACGAGGGCGGCAGGTTGAAGCGGCGCAGCAGACTGCCCGGGCCCCGGTCCACGGCCTGGACCACCTCCTCGCGCAGCCACTGCCGGGTGAACCGGTAGGTGTCCTCCCGTGACGGGGTCGCGATGGGCAGGAGGAACGAGGCGAGGGCGGTGTCGTCGGGCTCGGATCCCGGGCGCATGAACCCCTCCGCGACGAGGAGTTCGTGGGCGGCGCCCCAGTCGCCGAGTTGCGCGAGCCGGTTCAGGGTGCCCAGGGCGGCCGGGAACCCGTCGGGCAGGTGTTTGACCGCCCCGAAGTCGATGACGCCGAGCCGACCGTCCGCGAGCATCCGGAAGTTTCCCGGGTGGGGGTCGGCGTGCAGGTATCCGGCGCGTTCGGGGCCGGAGAAGAGGAACCGGGCGTACTTGAGCCCGGCCTCGTCGCGCTGCTGCTGCGTTCCGTCGCGGATGACGGCCGACAGCGGGGTGCCCTCCATCCACGCGGTGACGAGGACCCGCTCGCTGAAGGCGATCACCTCGGGTACGAGGACCTCCTCGTCGTCGCGGAAGGCGTCGGCGAAGGCCCGCTGGGCGGCCGCCTCCAGGCGGTAGTCCAGTTCCTCGGTGACCCGTTCGCGCAGTTCGTCGAGCATCGGCTCGACGTCGAGGCCGGGCGTGACGAGGGAGAACAGCTTCATCAGGCGGCCGAGCTGCCGGTAGTCGCCGAGCAGGGCCTCCCCCGCGCCCGGGTACTGGACCTTCACCGCGACCGGGCGGCCGTCCTTCCACACGGCGCGGTGCACCTGGCCGATGGAGGCGGCGGCGGCCGGTTCGTCGTCGAAGGAGGTGAACCGCTCGCGCCAGTCGGCGCCCAGTTCGGCGGCGAGCACGGCGTGGATCCGCGGGGCGGGCAGGGCTGGTGCGGCCTCCTGGAGGACGGTGAGGGCGGCTCGATAGGGGCCGATGACCTCCGGGGGCAGGGCCGCCTCGAACACGGAGAGCATCTGCCCGAACTTCATCGCTCCGCCCTTGAGTTCGCCCAGGACGCGGAAGAGCTGCTCGCCGGTGCGGCGCTGGAGTTCGCCGGTGAGCCGCTCGACCGGCTGGCCGAGCAGCCGCTTGCCCATGCGCAGGGCGCTGCGGCCCGCGAAGCCGAGGGGGAGGGAGGCCAGGCGGGCGTTGCGGGTGAGCGGGGAGCGGGGGATGTCCCGCGCCGGACGGCGCGTGGGGGTGGGGGTGGGGGTGGGCTGGGCGTCGTCCACGGTCCGGTCCTTCTCGTCCTTCGGGTGGGTGGTCATCTCGGGCTCCCGGCGCCGATGCGGGGCGCGGCGGCGCGGGTGAGCCCGGCGACGGCGTTCGCGATCAGGGTGTGGCCGGCCCGGCCGTCCGTGGTCATGATCGATTCGGGGTGGAACTGGACTGCCGCGACGGGCAGTTCGCGGTGCTCGATGCCCATCACGATCCCGTCGGGGGTACGGGCGGTCACGTCGAACACCTCGGGCAGCGTGCCCGTTTCGGCGTACAGGGAGTGGTAGCGGCCCGCGGGGAACCGGGCGGGCAGGTTCTTGAACACCGTGCCGCCGCCGTCGAGCACGTCCACGGGCGAGGGCTTGCCGTGGACCGGGTGCGGCAGGACGCCGAGGGTGCCGCCGAAGTGCTCCACCAGGCCCTGGAGGCCCAGGCAGACCCCGAACACGGGCAGGTGCCGGGCCAGGGCCTCCTCGATCAGGGCGGACATCCCGAAGTCCGCGGGGCGGCCGGGGCCGGGCGAGAGCACCAGCAGGTCGGGGGCGAGCGCGTCGAGCAGCGCCGGCGGGAAACCCGCCCGGTAGGTGAGGACCTCGGCGCCGGTCTGGCGGACGTAGTCGGCCAGGGTGTGCACGAAGGAGTCCTGGTGGTCGACGAGCAGCACGCGAGGGGGCCGCCCGCTGCCCACCGCGCCCGGGCCCGCGGTCAGTGGCAGGGCTCGGGCCGGAGTGCGGGGCGCGGGGTTCTCCACCGCGTCGATGAGGGCGAACGCCTTCAGGATCGTCTCGCTCTCCTCCGCCTCCGGGTCGGAGTCGAAGAGCAGGGTGGCGCCCGCCCGTACGGTGGCCACCCCGTCGCGGATCTGGATGGTGCGCAGGGTCAGGGCCGTGTCCAGGCCTCCGTCGAAGCCGATGCGGCCGACGGCGCCCCCGTACCAGCGGCGGGGGCTGCGTTCGTGCTCCTCGATGAAGGCGACGGCGGCGCGCTTGGGCGCCCCGGTGACGGTGACGGCCCACATGTGGGTGAGGAACGCGTCGAGGGCGTCGCGGTCGCCGCGCAGCCGTCCGCGTACGTGGTCGACGGTGTGGATGAGGGTGGAGTACAGCTCGATCTGGCGGCGGGCGAGCACTTCCACGCTGCCCGGCTCGCACACGCGGGCCTTGTCGTTGCGGTCCACGTCGGTGCACATGGTCAGCTCGGACTCCTCCTTGCGGGAGTCGAGCAGGGTGCGGATCCGCTCGGCGTCCTCCAGGGGGCCGGCGCCGCGCGCGATGGTGCCGCTGATCGGGCAGGACTCCACCGTGCGGGCGTCCGGGTCGACCCGGACGAACATCTCGGGCGAGGCCCCGACCAGGTGCTCCCCCGCGGCGAGGTTCATCAGCAGGCCGTAGGGGGCGGGGTTGCGGGCGCGGAGCCGGCGGAACACCTCCGAGGGGGCGTCGGGGCTGGGGCGGTGGAAGCTCTGGCCGGGTACGGCCTCGAACATCTCCCCGGCCCGGAAGCGCTGTTGGGCCTTGCGGACCAGCTGCGCGTACTCGCCGGGCGCGTGGTCGCGGTAGGCGGCGGGTTCGGCCGGGGGGCCGTGGGGGGCGGCGGGCGTGGCGCGGTCGAGGCCGGTGGTGGAGCGGCCCGCGTACGCGAACTCGTAGGTGTGCCGGGTCGCGGCGCCGCGCGTCCGGTCGATCTCCAGGAGGGTGTCCGGCAGGTGCAGGACGACCGTGCGGTCCCGCGGGTCCCGGTCCTGGTGGAGCGGTACGGGGTCGAAGCCGAGGACCAGGTCGTAGCCGAACGCGCCGTACAGGCCCCACACCGGGTCCTGCGGACTGGCGAGGGCGGCGACGGCGGCGCGCAGGACGGTGAGGACGGAGCGGCGGCGGGTCCGGTCCTCCTCCTGGCCGACGGGACCGGGCTCCGCGCCGACGGCGACGGCGAAAGCGCCCTCCCCGCTGTACGTGCCGTCCGCGGCGTCGTGGAGCGCGCCGTGCGGACGCAGGGCGTCGGCCAGGGCGGGCAGCAGGACGCGCCCGCGGGCGTTGAGGGCCCGCACGTGGAGGCGGTCGCCGACGGCGGTCAGTTCCACCGGCGGGTCGGCGTATCCCAGGTCGTACGGGCGGTACCGGCCGGGCTGCTCCGAGCGGCCGGACATGAGCAGGCCGCGCCGGGTGTCGAGGGCCTCCTCCAGGCGGGCCAGTTCCGCCTCGGCCCCGGCCGGGTCCAGGGGTTCGGAGAGCCGCGTGACCTGTACTCCGGCCGGAGTCGTCCAGTGCCGGGTGGTGGCCGCCGACGCCGAAATCGTGGTGCTTGCCGTGCTTGCCGTGCTTGCCGTCATCGTGTGGTCGTCCTTCTCGTCGTCGTCGGAGGGCCGTCAGCCCGGGCGCCGGGTGCGCGCGTGGCGGGCCAGGACCCGGTCCACGAGGGCCGCGGCGGCCCCGGTGTAGTGCGCGGGTTCGCACAGCGCGCGCAGCGCGGGGGCGCTGTGGCGGCCGTCCAGCTCCGGCGCCTCGGCGAGTACGTCGGCCAGGTGGCGCCCGGTTTCGGCGGCGCGCGCCGAGGCCGCCGAGACCAGGCTCCGCGCGTCGGCGCGCCCCAGCTCCGGCGAGAGGAGGGCGGCGAGCCGCTCGGAGACCACCAGGCCGCCGGTGAGTTCCAGGTTCGCGCGCATCCGCGCGGGGTGGACGACGAGTCCCGCGGCGAGTTCGGCGGCGGTGGCGGCGGCGCCGCCGGTGAGCCGCAGGGCCGTGCGGAGCGTCTCCCACTCGGCGTGCCAGGCGCCCGCGGGCCGTTCGTCGTCGGTGACGGCGGCCTGGGCGAGGGTGGCCACCAGCCCGGGCAGCTGGTAGGCGGCGGACCGGATCAGCGCGGCCAGGGCCGGGTTGCGCTTGTGCGGCATGGCGGAGGAGGCGCCGCGGCCCTCGGCGGCCGCCTCGGTGACCTCGGCGGTCTCCGTGCGCGAGAGCAGTTGGACGTCGGCGGCGAGCGTGCCGAGCCCGCTGACGGTCAGGGACAGCGCGGCGGCCAGGTCGGCGAGCGGGGTGCGCACCGTGTGCCAGGGCACGAGCGGTTCGGCGAGGCCGAGTTCGGCGGCGACGGCGGCGGTCAGCCGCGGCGCGTAGTCGTCCGGCTCCCGTGCGGTGGCGCTGGCGCTAGCGGTGGCGGGGCCGGTGCCGAGGCCGCTGCCGCTGGCGGTGGCGAGGCCTGTGCCGCTGGCGAGGCCGGCGCCAGTGCCGAGGCCGGCGCCGAGGCCGCTGCCGCTGGCGGTGCCGCTGGCGGTGCCTGCGCCGGTGGCGGTGCCGCTGCCTGTGCCGAAGCCGGGGCCGCTGCCGGTGCCAGTGCCAGTGCCGAGGCCGGTGCCGGTGGCGGTGGCGGTGGCGGTGCCAGTGCCAGTGCCGGGGCCGGGGCCGGGGCCGGGGCCGGGGCCGGGGCCGGGGCCGGGGCCGGGGCCGCTGGCGGTAGCGGTAGCGGTAGCGGTGCCTGTGCCGGTGGCGGTGCCGCTGCCTGTGCCGGTGCCAGTGCCAGTGCCAGTGCCGGTGCCAGTGCCGGTGCCGGGGCCGGGGCCAGGGCCGAAGCCGGGGCCGGTGCCGAGGCCGGGGCCGGGGCCGCCGGTGCCGCTGCCGGTGCCGAGGCGCGCGTACTCCAGGTATCCGGCCATGGTCCCCGCCGCGCCGCCCAGTTGGGCGGGTAGGCCGTGCTCCCGGACGCGGCGCAGCCGTTCCTCGGCGTCCAGGACGGCCTGGAGCCAGCCGGCCGCCTTGAGTCCGAAGGTGGTGGGCACCGCGTGCTGGCCCAGGGTGCGTGCGGCCATCGGGGTGTCCCGGTGTGCGCGGGCGAGTGCGGCCAGCGCGGCGGCCGTACGGTCCAGGTCGTCCAGGATCAGGTCCGTGGTGCGGGCCGCGACCAGCATCAGCGCGGTGTCGAGGACGTCCTGGCTGGTGGATCCCTGGTGCACGTACTGCGCCGCCCCGGGGTCCTGGTGGGCCACCGCTTCGGTGAGCATCCGCACCAGCCCCACCACCGGGTTGGCGCTCGCCCGGGCGCGCACCGCGACCTCGCGCAGGTCGTACAGCTCGGCGCGCGCGGCGGCCGTGACGGCCTCGGCGGCGCGGGCGGGCAGTACGCCGAGCCGTGCCTGGGCCCGCGCCAGCGCGGCCTCCGCGTCGAGCATCGCCTGGAGGCAGGCGGTGTCGCCCGTCGCGGCCTCGGCGGCGGTGCCCGCCCGTACGGGCGACAGCAGGCCGGTGTCCGGTGCCGGTTCCCCCACCGGCCGGAGCGCGGTCACGGGCGCTCCCGACCCGGACCGGCCGCACGGGCCGCCGCCCCGGCGGGAACCGGCACGGGTGCGGGTACGGGCACGGGTACGGCGAGGTCGAGCAGGGCCAGCGCGATCGCGTCGGAGTCCCCGAGGGTCACCGAGTTCACGCCGGGCCGGATGCCCGCGGCCGTCACCCAGTGCACGGCCTCGGTCGGCACCCCGTAGGCGAAGCGCCGCGGGTGGGCCCGGCCCGCGGCGTCGACCAGCCGGTAGGGGCGCTCGGTGACCGCCAGGCCGCCGGTGCGGTGGGCGCCGTGGCCGGGGTCGCGGATCTCGTAGGGGCGGCAGGCTCCGGTGGCGGCCAGGTGCCGCAGCAGCGGGTCGGCGGTGCGGCGCAGATCGGGTTCGGGCAGCCGGGCCTCCACCAGGGTGGTGACTTCGGTGCGCGAGCCGGGGACCTCGGGCGATTCGACGACGAACACCCCGGCCCGGTCGTCGGTTTCCACCCGCATGCCCGGCCCGAGGACCGTGAGCACCCCGGCCTCGACGAGGGCGATCATCTCCTCGATGCGGCGCGGCGGCGGACCGATGGACAGGAAGGCGTTGAGCGGGGTGTACCAGCCGTCCAGGTCCTCGCGGTGGGAGCGGCCGGTGAGCCCGCCGTGGTCCACGACCAGCCGGATCTCGTTGCGCAGGTCGCGCAGGACGTCCAGCGCCGCCTTCAGCGGGCCGTCGACGTTCCCCGCCTCGGATGCGGCGAGGTCCCGGCGCAGAACGTCCAGCAGCCACGCCCGGTAGTCGTCGGCGCCGCGGAAGGACCGGTCTCCGTGGGGGCGGGCGATCCGCTTCCAGTCCCAGCGGTCCTCGGGGCCGATGCCGAACCGGGCGAACACGTCGCTCTCTTCGGCGGATCCCCAGGGCGTCGCCAGGGTGCTCTCCTCGAAGCGGCGGGCCTGACCGGGGGCCGCCCGGCGGGCCAGCAGCGCCGTGTGGAAGACGGTCTCGACCTCCTTGGCGATCAGCGGCCACAGGTCGCGGGCGAAGTCGAGGCCCTCGCGGTCGGCGACGGCGCGCAGCCGCGCCAGCCGGTCCGGGGTCAGCAGCCGGGAGTGGTGGCGGCCGTGCGCGCCCTTCTGGTTGCGGCCGCGCGAGTGGTACGGGACTCCGCGCCGGGAGGCGGCGTACAGGCGGGGTTCGCGGCCGGAGGGGCGGTAGACCAGCGTCCCGTCGTGGCGCTCGAAGGTGCCGCCGCGGCCGAGGGTGAACAGGGCCATGTGGTCGAAGAAGTTGAGCCCGAGGCCGCGCAGGGCGACGGACTCGCCCGGGGCGACGGCGGACAGCTCGGTGTCCGCGGGGTTGGCCGGCAGGACGTGGCGCAGGCCGTGCGTACGGGCGAACGCGGCGAGCCGCTGCTCGTCGGCGTCGGGGAGCAGGGGCAGGTGGCCCTGGGCCATGACCACGGCGTCGAGGTCGCTGATCCGGGTGCCGTTGGCGAGGGTGACGCACTGGCGTCCGTCCGCCTGGTCGTGGAGGCGGACCGCGCGCAGGGGGTGCACGTGGACGGTGAGCCGCGGGGGTGCGGTGCGCACCACGCGGCGGAACACCCACTCCAGGTAGTGCCCGTAGAAGGCGCGCGTCGGGTACGAGTCCGGGGTGAGGTCCCTGGCTTCGGCCAGCACCTGGTCGTCGTGGGCGGCCCCGTCGTGAGCGTCGTACCCGTGCTCGTGCCCGTGCCCTTCGGTGAGGGCGCGGGCCCAGGCGTACAGGCTGGGACCCGGGGCGGGGGCGCCCGCCATCTCGACGCTCGGGTCGGTGAACAGGGTGACCTGGGAGGCGACCGTGTTCATCAGCAGGTGGTGCGACTGCCGGGTGCGCCAGACGCTGCCCGCGCCCGGCCGGGCCGGGTCCACGACGTGCACGGTGACGGTGGTCCCGGCGGCCCGCTCGCGCGCGTCGGCGCAGAGCCGCTCCAGCACCGAGAGCCCACGGGGGCCGGCGCCTATGACGCAGACCTCCAGCTGTCTGTCACTCACGTACGTTCTCCGTTCCGGCGGGCGGTTGAAAAGTGGGTGGGCAGTGGGGGTGGGGCTAGACGCCGAGGTCGCGGCCGATGAGTTCCTTCATGACCTCGTTGGTGCCGCCGTAGATCGCGTGCACCCGGTTGTCGACGAAGGCCCTGGCCACGGGGGTCTCGCGCATGAAGCCGTAGCCGCCGTGCAGTTGCACGCAGCGGTCCAGCACGCGGCGCTGGACGTCGGTGGCCCACCACTTGGCCTTCGCGGCGGCGACGGCGTCGAGGCGTCCCGCGTTGTGCTCTGCGACGGCCCGGTCCACGTACGTGCGGGCCACGTCCAACTCGGTTGCCATTTCGGCGAGTTCGAAGCGGACGTGCTGGAAGGAACCGATGGCCTGCCCGAACTGGCTGCGGGACTTGCAGTGGGCGAGCGTCTGCGCGAAGGCGGTCTCGGCGGCGGCCACGGCGTAGGCGGCGATGCCGAGGCGTTCCTGGGGAAGGTTGTTCGCCAGGTGGAGGAAGGCGCGTCCGGCCCGGCCGAGCAGGTTCGCGACCGGCACCCGCACCTCGTCGAAGAACAGCTCGGCCGTGTCCTGCGCGGCCATGCCGATCTTCTCCAGCTTGCGGCCGCGCTCGAAGCCGGGCATGCCGCGCTCGACGACCAGCAGGCTCAGTCCCCGCGAGCCGCTGCCCGGCTCGGTCCGGGCCACCACGATCACGAGGTCCGCGTGGATGCCGTTGGTGATGAAGGTCTTCGCGCCGCTCAGCACGTAGTGGTCGCCGTCGCGGCGGGCGCTGGTGCGGATGGCCTGCAGGTCGCTGCCGGCCTCGGGTTCGGTCATGGCGATGGCCGTGATCAGCTCGCCCGAGCAGAAGCCGGGCAGCCAGCGGCGCTTCTGTTCCTCGGTGGCGAGGTCCAGCAGGTACGGGGCGACGACGTCGTTGTGGAGGGCGAAGCCGACGCCGGTGGCGCCGACCCGCATGATCTCCTCGCTGATGATCGCCTGGTAGCGGAAGTCGCGCACGCCCCCGCCGCCGTACTCCTCGGGCACGTCGATGCCGAGCAGTCCGAGCTTTCCGGCGGAGCGCCACACCTGCCGGTCGACCAGCCCGGCCCGTTCCCAGTCGGCGTGGAAGGGGGCGATCTCCCGGTCCACGAACTCGCGCACCATGTCCCGGAAGTCGAGGTGTTCCCGGTCCAGTTCGCTCTCACGCACGGTTGCTCCCGGCCCGGTGGATGATCTGCTCGACCGTCCCGGTACAGGCGGGCCGCCCGTCCTGGAGGAAACGCACCTCGGCGACCGCGCGCCGGGTCGAGCAGCTGGTCAGTACGGCTTCCACGGTCACCGGACCCGGCAGCAGCGGCGCGTGGTAGGCGACGGACAGCCCGGCGGTCAGGAAGCCCGACCCGTCGGGGATCGCCGACAGCATCACCAGGCCCGCGAAGTGGTCGACGAGGCAGGCGATCCAGCCGCCGAAGACGACCCCGGGGGTCAGCGTCAGGTTCGCGTCGAACTCCGTCTCGCAGGTGACCAGGCCGGGCAGCCAGGAGGTGGCCGGCGGCAGGGCGAGGGTGTGCGCGGCGGGCGGGTCGGGCACGGTTCCGTCGGCCAGCCCGGTCAGGGTCCGCCGCCCGCTGGTGTCGGCGTCGGGGGCGGCGAGGCCGCGCATGCGGCCGGGCCGGTCGGGGGGCAGGGTGACTTCGAGCATGTCGGTCTCTCCGCTGGTCCAGGGGCGGGACGGGGGCGTGGTCCCGCGCGGTGCGGGACGGGCGGGGGGCGGGCGGAGCCCGGTCAGGAGGCGGCGGGTGCGCCGTCCGCGGCGAGGGAGCCGAGGTCGACGACGGAGGCGATGTCGCGGCGGCGGAAGTCCATCTCGCGCCGCGTCAGCTCGTCCACGGCCGCCTTGTCGTCCAGTTCGCGCAGCGCGGCCTCGTCCACGGAGTGGAAGCCGAGGACGCCCATCTTCTGGAGCGCCTCCTGCACCCGCGGGCCGAACATGCCGATCTCCTTGAGGCCCGGCACGATCCGCATGAAGACCAGGCGGCGGAACTCCCGCTTGGCGGGCGAGCGGCGCGAGGCCTTGATGGCCTCCTCGCCGTAGCCGAGGGTGTTCCAGATGTCGTCGTCGACGTACCGGTCGCGCAGCGCCCAGCAGCCCTCGACGACGAAGTCCTCGCGCTCCTTCAGCTCCGCCTCGCCGAGCTGCGGGTAGTACTCGCGCAGCAGCAGCCGGCCGAAGGCGACGTGGCGGGCCTCGTCGCGGGCGACGTAGGCGCTGAACGCCCGGGCCAGCGGGTCCTTGAGCCGCTCGCGGTGCACGCCGAAGGTGGCCAGGCCCATGTTCTCCACGAGGATGTGCGCCGCGAGCACGCCGAAGTCCCAGCGCGGTTCGCGCATCGCGTGCTCGAACATCGCGGCGATGGACGGGGAGAGCCCGTACCGCAGGCCGATCTTGGTGTGCAGGAAGCGGTTGAAGCCCTCGACGTGCCGGGCCTCGTCCATCAGCTGGGTGGCCGCGTACAGCTTGGAGTCCAGGTCGTTGACGGTGAGCAGGATCTTGCCCACCGCGATCAGGGCGGCCTGCTCGGAGTGCAGGAACTGCGAGTAGAGCCAGCCGCTGCTGTGCTTGCGCACGACCGTCCGCTCGCTCTCGGGCATCCGGTCCCACAGCGTGGAGCCCGAGATGGAGATGAAGTCGTCCGGGAGGCCGAGCGGGTCGTCGGGGTCCACCTCGTGGTCCCAGTCGAGGCGTTCGTCCATGTCCCACTGGCGCTGCTTGCCCTGCTGGTAGAGCCGGACCATCTTGTCGTTGCGCTGGTCGTAGTCCCACTGGATGACGGCGTTGCCCTGCACCGGGACGGCCCATTCGCCGGCCAGCGCCGTCAGGATCTCCGGGCGCGTGTAGTCGGTGGTGGTCACGGGGTGTTCTCGCTTTCGATGACGAGGCGGTGGGCCAGCTCCCGCAGCCGGGGCCGCAGTGCCTTTCCGGCGGGGTTGCGCGGGACGGTCTCCAGCGGCAGGAAGTGGCTGGGCCGCTTGTAGGCGGCCAGTCCCTCGATGCACAGCCCGAGCAGTTCGGCGGCGTCGAAGGCCTCGGGGGTCCGGGGCTGGACGAAGGCCACGGGGATCTGGCCCCACACCGGTGATTCCACCGGAACCACGACGACGTCGGCGACGTTCGGTGACTGCCGCAGGACGTGCTCGATCTCGGCCGGGTAGACGTTCTGGCCGCCGCGCAGGATCAGGTCGTTGCGGCGGTCGACGATCCAGACCAGGCCGTCCGCGTCGACGCACCCCATGTCGTGGGTGTTGAGCCAGCCATCGCGCAGTACCTCGGCGGTGGCCTCGGGGCGCTTCCAGTAGCCCTGCATCAGGCCGGCGCCGGCCACCTGGACCTCGCCGAGGGTGCCCTGTCCGACCTCCCGGCCGTCGCTGTCGGTGATCCGCAGCGCGGTGCCGAGCATGGGGCGTCCGACGCAGACCGCGCCGGGAACCGGGGGTGCGCCGACCTCGGTGTGCGGGGCGAGCGAGACGACCGGTCCGCCGCCCTCCGTGATGCCGAAGACGGTCTGGAGCTCGACGCCGAGCCGCCCGCGCGCCTCGACGGCCAGCTCGGCGGGCATCGGGGCCGCGCCGTGCAGGAGCAGCCGCAGCGCACCGAGGTCGGTGCTGGGCAGCGCCCGCGCGTCGAGGGTGAGGCGGACCATGGACGGCACGAGGAAGGCGTGTTCGACCTGCCAGCGCTCCAGGGCGGCGAGGCAGCCCTGCGGGGTGAACCGGTCCAGGACGCAGACCGTGCCGCCCGCCGCGAGGTGGTCGAGCGCGATCACCACGCTGCCGTGGAAGAGCGGACCGGCGTTGAGGAAGACGGTGCCGGGCCGCGGCCCCACGTCGGCCAGCCACGACAGCGCGTTCAGCTGGAGGGAGCGCTGGTCGACGACGACGCCCTTGGCGGTGCCGGTGGTGGCGGAGGTGTGCAGGATCATCACCGGGTCGGCGAGGCCGGCGCCCTCGTGGGGCGTCGGCTCCGGCCCGGCGTCCGGGAGGCCGGCGTCCGGGAGGCCGGCGTCCGGGAGGCCGGCGTCCGGGAGGCCGGCGACGGCGGTGATGTCCGTTAGCGGCAGCCCGGGGTACAGGGCGGCGAGCCGGGCGAGGCCCTCGGCGTCGGCCACCGCGGCGGCCGGTTCCACGGATCCGGCGATCGCCTCGATCTCGCGGTCGGTGAGGGCCGGGTTGACCGGTACGGCCACCACCGCGGCGGACGCGCAGGCCAGGTAGGTCTCGATGACCTCGACCCGGTTGCCGCTGAGGACCAGGACGCGGCTGCCGCGCGGGACGTCCCGGCGCAGCCGGGCGGCCAGCGCCTCCACGTCGCGGTGCAGGCGGCGCCAGCTGACGTCACGGCCGGCGTCGCGCAGGGCGAGGGCGTCGGGGGTGCGGTCGAGTCCGCGGCGCACCACGTGGTTGAGCCACATCTCAGGCCGCCCCGTTCCCGACCAGCAGGGCGACGGCGTGGACGGAGGTCAGCTCCAGCAGCTCCTCGTCCTCCAGCGGCCGGCCGAGGTGGTCCTCGATGTTCAGGGCGAGCCGGATGAGTTCGCCGGAGTTGACGCCCGCTCCGGCGAGCGGGGCCCCGTCGGTGATCCGGTCGAGCAGGGCCGGGTGGTCCAGGCTCTGCCGTACGAGGGTGCGTGCCAGGCTCATGCGTTCCTCCGGGGGCGGGCGCTGACGCCGACCATCGCCCAGTAGGGGGCGGGTGCGCCGTCGAAGTAGACGAGGGGTTCGGCGCTGTCCGTGCGGCACGGCAGCAGCCGGTTGAAGCGGCTGCCGAAGCAGGCGGCGGCGAACTCCGGGGACTCGGCGACCCCGCGTTCGTCGCCGACGGTGGCGACGAAGGCGAAGACCGGGTCGAGGGATTTGTGCACCCCGTCCTCGACGACGTCGCACCAGGCGTGGTCGCTGCCGAAGAGGCCGAGGAGGTAGCCGCGCCGTGCGGTGGCTTCCAGGCCGGCCGCGCGCAGCCGGTCGGCCAGCAGCCGGGAGGCGACGACGCAGTCGGCGATGCCCATCTCCCAGGCCCGGTGGTGGTCGGCGCGCAGCGCCTCCGGCACCGTCTGGTAGGTGACCCGGCGGGAGGCGAGGCCCTCGACGACCTCGTTCCACGCCGCGTGGATGCGCGGGTCGCGCACGCTCTGGTCGGCGCCGGTCAGGCGGACGGTGGCCGTGTAGCCGCCGACGCGCAAGGGGTCCTCGAAGGGGTGTTCCGAGAGGAGTTCCACCCCGGGCGCCGACAGGTCGGGCACCCGTACGGTCACGTCGGGCAGCCGGCCCGCGGGGGCGGGCGCGCCCGCATCCTCACCGCCCGCGGTCCGGGCGGGGTGGACGCCGATCTCCCAGTCCCGGGGCGCGTACCAGCTGTCACGGGAGGAGGCGGCGAACCGCATGAGGAAGCGCAGGCCCAGCTCCGGCACGGTCTGTCCGGTCCCGCAGAACATGCCGACGTTCATCAGGTCGTCGTAGTCGAACAGGGGGCCGCGCGCGGAGTCGGTGACGTGCGGCAGTCCTTCGGCGGCCAGCCGGGCCACCTGCTCCGGGGCGGCGCGCAGGGCCTGCGCCGCGGTCCGGGCGTCGGTGTCGTAGCGCCCGATGTCCCGGGGCACCGCGGTGAACCGGCCGAGGGCGCCGAGCAGCGCTTCGGGCGCCGCGCTCTCCACGGTCATCGCGCTCTTCACGGTCATACGGAGCTGCCCTCCGGGATGAGGGAGGCGACGAAGGCGGCCAGTTCGCCGACGGTCGCCGTCTCGAAGAGGAAGTCGTCGGGGATGACGACGTCGTAGGCGTCCTCGATGTCGGTGATCGCGCGCAGCGCCTTGACGGATTCGATGCCGGGTACGGCCGTGAGCGGCTTGTCCGGGTCGATCGAGGTCGCGGGGACGTTGGCCTGGTGGGCCAGGGCGCTTACGACGGTGTCCAGGGTCTTCTCGGCGCTCACTGGGAGTGTCCTTCCGGTGCGGTGGTCAGGGTGGTGGTCAGGGCCGCGGTCTGCTGCCGGTAGAGGTCGGCCGCGCCGGAGCGCTTGACCTTGCCGGAGCTGGTGAAGGGCAGGCTCTGCGGGGAGACGGCGAGGGTCTCCACGGCGCCCAGGCCCAGGTGTTCCAGGAGGCGCGCGCGGATGGCCTCGCCGACGGCGGCGGCGCTGTCGCCGTCGAGCCGGGTCTCCCAGATGACGACCATGCGTTCCTCGCCCTCGACGTCCCAGGCGAACGCGGCACAGTGCCTGCGGTCGACCCCGGGGGTGGCTTTGACGATCTCTTCGACGTCCTCGGCGTAGTAGTTCTGGCCCCGGACGACGGCCATCGCCTTCATCCGGCCGATGACGTACAGCTCGCGGTCGTGCAGGAATCCGATGTCGCCGGTACGGAGCAACCCGTCGGCGGTGAAGGGCTGCTCGGCGGCGGGCAGGCCGAGGTAGCCGGTGGTGACGGGCGCTCCGCCGATCTGCACCTCGCCCACGGTGCCCTCGGGCAGCGGTGTGCCCTCGGCGTCACCGATGCGGACCTCGATGCCGGCGACGGCGGGGCCGCAGGAGACGACGGTGCGCACGGTCGGTCCGGCCTCGGGGCTCTCGGTGACCCGGTCGCCGACGGACAGGTCGGCGCGGTCCACCAGCAGGCTGCGGTAGTCCGTGCGCGGGATGCCGCTGCTGACGATGAGGGTGGCCTCGGCGAGGCCGTAGTTCGGCTGGACGACCTGCGGCCGCAGCCCGTAGGGGGCGAAGGTCCGCTGGAAGGCTTCCAGGCTGCTCAGCCTGACCGGTTCGGAGCCGTTGCCGCCGTAGCGCCAGGCGGAGAGGTCCAGGTCGTCGGGGATGCCCTTGGCGGCGGCCGCGACGAGGTAGTCGTAGAAGAAGTTGGGCGCGGGCAGGATCGTGGACCGGGACGCGGCGAACTCGCCGAGCCACTGCATGGGGCGGCGCACGAAGTCGCCGGGCTGCCACAGCGAGGTCTTGGTGCCGTGGCGCAGCGAGGCGAGCATGGTGAACAGGCCCATGTCGTGGAAGAGCGGCAGCCATTGGCCGAGCGCGTCCTCGGGTCCCCAGCGGGTGCCGTCCCCGATGGCGTCGAGTCCGGCGTCGATGTTGTCGTGGGTGACCACGACCCCCTTGGGCGCCGAGGTGCTGCCCGAGGTGTACTGGATGACGGCCGCGGCGTCGCCGCCGCCGCGCACCGGCGGGAGGTCCACGGCGTCCCGGGGCGGTTCGGCGATGTCGATGACCGGCAGGTGCGGTACGGCGGCCGCGACGCGGGAGACGATGCGGCTGCCGAGGCTCCCGTCGACGAGCAGGGCGTCGAGGGAGGCGTCGGCCGCGATCCGCTGGATGTGCGCGGCGTAGGCGTCGGCCCCGCCGAAGGCGACCGGCAGCGCGAGCGGGACGGCCGCGGCGTCGAGCCGCAGCAGGGCCAGCAGGCCGCGCACCCAGGGCTCGCCGTTGGCCATGAGCAGTCCGGCGCGGCGCGGGAGGCGGCCGTCGCAGGCGGCCAGGATGCCGCCCGCGGTGCGCTCGGCGCGGGCGAACAGGGCGGGTCCGCTGACGGGTTCCTCCTGGCGGGAGGGGGTGTGGAGCATCGTCGCGTCGTGTACGGACGCGGAGAGCAGGTTCCAGAGCTGGACCATTTCGGTCAGGACTCCTTCGCGGGTGTGGTGGTGCGCTGTGTGGTGGTGCGCTGGATGCGGCGGGCGAGCTTGCGGCGGAGCACGGAGCGGCGGACCTTGTACGAACCGGTGATGGGCATCGCCTCCCACTCCCAAAAGCGCACCTGGAGGTCGGGCAGCCCGGCCTCGGCGGCGACGGCGCGGAAGCGCTCGGGGTCGGGGACGGTGCCGGGGCGGGGGCAGGCGACGGCGAACACCGCGCTGTCCTCCGTGTCCTCGGCCTTCACCAGGACCAGTTCGACCAGCTCGGGCAGGGCCTCCAGGAGGTGGTCCTCCTTCTCCAGGAGGCTGCCGACGCCGTCGACGTGCTCGACGATGCGGTCGAGCAGTTCGAGGGAGCCGTCGTCGAGTTGACGCCCGATGTCGCCCATCGGCCACCAGGAGTCCTGCGGGGGCATCGGGTCGCCGCCGACGTAGCCGCGCATGCGACCGGGCGAGCGGGTCTCGATGATGCCGGGGGTGTTGGCGGGCTGCGGGTTGCCCCGCTCGTCGACGATGCGGATCTCCATGCCGCCGCCGGCGTGACCGACGTTGCGCGGCGAGTAGTCCGCGGACTCCTCGCGGGTCACGATGCGCAGGCAGATCGGGCCGGACTCGGTCTGGCCGTACGCCTGGAAGTAGTGGGCGTCGGGGTGCTCGGAGGCGTTCAGCAGGGCCCGTACGGTGCGCGGGTGCATCGCGTCGAAGGTGCTGATGAACCGCTCGACGTGCTGGAAGGGGCGGTCCGGGTCGTCGGCCAGCGACTCCCACTGGATGTAGACGTTGGGGTGCGTCTCCAGGGAGGTCGGGCGGTGTTCGAGCATCAGGCGCTTGACGTTGGCCGGGTCCGGGTCGGCGATGGCCAGGGCGGGCATCGCGGTTTCGAGCGAGGCGAGGGTGCCGGCGCAGGTGCGGGCGTGGACGAAGGACAGGTGCTTGGCGTTCAGGTCGTCCGTCGAGTACTGGTCCCGGAAGATCATGATCATCGGGGCGACCATGCCGAACAGCGAACGGGTCGAGTGGGCCGCCATCTTCGGAGCGCCGGTGGTCCCCGAGGAGTGGGTGATGACGAACCACTCGTCCTCGTCGCGCGGGTTCGCCACGTGCGGCAGCCGGTCCTGGACCGGGACGACCCAGTTCTGCTCGGTCGGCTCCAGGCACAGCACGTTGCGCACCAGGAGCCGCAGGGCGCGGCGGGCATCGCCGAACAGGGAGAGCCCGAGGGAGTCGACGAGCAGGTACGGGTTGTCCAGCCGGGCGAAACATTCGAGCAGCTCGCCGACCTCCATGCCGGAGGACAGCAGGGCGGGCAGGGCGCCGATCTTGCCGAGGGCGCACATGACGGCCTCGACCTCGATGTGGTTGCGCTGGACCACGGCGACCACGTCGCCCTTGCGGATCCCGGCGGCCCACAGCCGGTCGGCGTAGTCGTCGATGGCCCGCGCGAACTCGGCGAAGGTGCGGACCGGGCCGTCGTAAGTGCGCCAGGCCGTGTCGGACAGGAAGGGGGTGTCGGGGTGCTTCTCCGCGGCGACGGTGGGGAGCACCCCGAGGGATGCGGTGGGCTGGGGGATCACGTCGAGGTTGAGTGCGGATATGTCGGGCATGGTCATCCCTCTGCTCGGCCTGGCTGGTGCTTTCGGGCAGCGCTGATTCCGCCCTGGGGCGGTCGTGGGGCGCTGGGGTTTCGTGGTCTTGCGGCAAGCGGCTCGAAGCGGCCGACACCAGATAAGAGAGGGGGAGGGGCCGTCACACTCCACCGAGATTCGAATATTTTTCCGGAGCCTCTCGCTCCGGCCGTGCGGGCCTAATATCCGCGCTGCGTACGGGAGTTGCAGGGGTTGCGTACGGGACGTGCAGGGGGCGTGTACGGGCCCCCGCGCCGTCCGCGCGAACGCGTCCGGCCCGGCCCGCGCCCCCCGGGAGGGGGCGAGGACCGGGCCGGACGCGGAACGGCGGCGGGGTTTCAGTCGCCCCTGGGGAAGTCGGAGAAGAGCGTGCGGGCGGTCTCGGCGACCAGGTCGGGGCGCTCCTCGTGCAGGTAGTGCCCGCAGTCGGCGAGCACCTCCACCCGCAGGTCGTCGGCGTGCCGGCCGGCGCCCGACAGCACGCTCGGCGGCAGCATGAAGTCGTGGGCCCCCGCCATGATCACGGTCGGTGTGGTCAGCCGGTGCTTCTTGAAGCTGCCCAGCAGCAGCTTCGCGATGTCCCGCAGCGCGAAGGCCCGGTGCAGCGCCTCGCCGGCCCGCGCCCGGTCCGGCTCCCGGCTCGACGTGACGAACCCGTCCAGCACGGCGGGCTCCCAGACGGCCGGGTCGGTGACCCCCTTGCGCATCAGGTAGCGGGTGAAGGCCGGGCGGTTGCGCAGGACCCAGCGGCCCAGCAGCGGTTGTTCGAGCAGCGCCGTGTACCAGAACCGCCAGGCCTGCGGCATCAGCCGGTGGTGCAGCGGCCACGGGTGGAGCATGTTCAGCGCGAGGAAGTGGCTGAACCGCTCCGGGGCCCGCAGACAGAGGTGGAAGCCGGTCCACGCACCCCAGTCGTGGCCGATGAGCGCGGCCCGCTCCAGCCCGAGCCCGTCCATCAGCGCGAGGACGTCGGCCACCCGGCTGTCGGTGTCGTACCCCCCGGCGGGTGCTTCGGACCAGCCGAAGCCGCGCAGGTCCACGCAGATCAGCCGGTGGTCGCCGGCCAGCAGCGGGATCAGCCGCCGCCATCCGTACCAGTGCTGCGGGAAGCCGTGCAGCAGTACCACGGGCGTGCCCCGGCCCGCCTCCGCGACGTGCAGCCGCACCCCCCGCACGTCGACGTAGTGGTGCTGGACGCCTTCCAGCTCGGGCATCGGCGGTGTCCGGTCCTGCATGGCAACTCCCAGGGGGCGAGGGGCGATCGGTCGGCCGACCGGGCCCGTGCGGGCCGGTCACCCCGTCAGGAGGTGGCGACGGCGCCGGACGTTCCGGCCGGAAATGCGACGAACCTCACCGGAACCCTTCCGGGCCCGGCGGCCTCGCGACGCGACCTGCGACCTGCGACCCGCGAGCGGTCGGGTCAGGGCGTGGCGCACAACTCCGCGACGAGTTCCGCCAGTCGGGCGGTCTGCGCGCCGTTCAGCCGGGGGTCGCAGGCCGTCTCGTACCGCAGCGGGAGGTCCCGCTCCGCCACCGCGGGCGCGCCGCCCACGCATTCGGTGACATCGGCCGGGGTGGCCTCCAGATGGATGCCGCCGGGCCAGCCGCGGGCCGCGCGCACCGCGGCGAAGAACCCGCGGATCTCCTCGCCCACCACGTCCACGTGGCGGGTCTTGTGGCCCGTACCGCTGGTGTACGTGTTCCCGTGGACCGGGTCGCACACCCAGACCACGGGGTGGCCGAGCCGGGCGACCCGCTCCACCAGGGGAGGCAGCGCGGAGCGCACCGCGTCCGCGCCCATCCGCGAGATGAGCACCAGCCGGCCCGGCCGGCGGTCCGGGTCGAGCCGCGCGCACAGCTCGGCCAGGCGCTCCGGATCCGTGCCCGGGCCGACCTTCACCCCGACCGGGTTGGCCACCCCGGCCAGGAACCGGACGTGCGCGCCGTCGGGTTCACCGGTGCGCGCGCCGATCCAGGGCAGGTGGGTGGAGGTCAGGAACCAGCCGCCGGTCACCGGGTCGCGCCGCACCAGCGGCTCCTCGTAGTCGAGCAGCAGGGCCTCGTGGCTGGTCCACACGGCGGGGGCGCCGTCCATCGCGGGGTCCTGCACGGTCATCCCGGACGCGGCGAGTTCGCGCAGCAGGGCGAGCACGTCACGGGCGTGGGCGTGGCCGCGCAGCAGCCGCGTCGCGTCGGGGACGCGGGCGGCGGGCGTGGGGGCGGGATCGTTGACCAAGTGGCCGCGGAACGAGGGCAGTACGAGGTCACCGACGCGCTCGGTGGGCGAGGAGCGCGGTTTGGCGTACTGGCCCGCGATCCGCCCGATCGGGATCACCGGTCGGCGCAGGGCGCGTCCCAGCGTCCGGGCGGTGGTGTGGAGCAGTTCCACCCGGGCGGCGGTGCCCGCGAAGGTGGGTGTCTCGAAGGTCTCCGCGCAGTCGCCCAGTTGCACCACGAAGGCCTCCGCGCGGGCGGCCCGGGCGAGCCCCCGGCGCAGTTCCAGGATCTCGCCGGGGCGGACGAGGGGTGCGGTGCCCGCGAGCCGGGCGCGCACCCGGCGCAGCAGGGCGTGGTCGGGCCATTCGGGCTGCTGGGCGGCCGGGTGCCGACGCCAGGCGGCGGGCGTCCAGTCCGCCGGACGGGGCGGGGCGAGCAGGGTGGGTGCGTCCATGACGGCATGACCTCCGTGAGGGTGGTGTGGTCCGTGAGGGTGATCGCGTACGGATGTGAGCGCGTGCGGGATGGGAGCGCGTGCGGGTGGGGGCCCGTACGCGTGATCACGTGCGGGTGCGGGCCCGTACGGACGAACGGCCGGAGCCGGGGCCGCGGGCCGGTGAGGACGGGGCCGTGGCCCGGGAGGCGGGCCGGTCAGGATGCGGTCGGGGTGCCCAGCGGGAGGGCCCAGCACAGGACGCCCCGCGGGAGCTTGCGGACGCTCACCCGCAGCCGCAGGGCGGGGCGGCTCGGGGCATGGGCCAGGAATCCGTCGGCGTCCGCGGTGAGCAACAGGTCGCGCAGGCCCCGCAGTTCGGGGCCGAGGTGCGGGCTGAGGGCCTTGTACGCGGCCTCCTTGGCGGAGTACATCGCGAGCAGCCGCTGCTCCGCCGCGTCCCCCGCCTCGTGCAGCGCGGCCGTCTCGGCCCCGCGCAGCACCAGGTGGGCCGCCCGCAGGGGCGGGCCGGTCAGCTCCAGGTCGACGCCCAGCGAGGAGAACCGCTCCGAGGGCCCGGCCACGGCCACGGCGACCCCGTCGGAGTGGCTGATCGACGCCGAGATCCCGGCGGGCAGGAGCGGGCGCGACCCCTCGAACAGCACCGCGTCGGCGGTCAGTCCCGCCGCGCGCAGCGCACGGTGCAGTGCGCCACGGCCGATCAGGAAGTCGGCCCGGCGCCGGGGCGGCATGTCCTTCGCCATCCGGCGCTCGGCCTCGCGCACCGCCACGGGCGGCCCCTCGTGGACGGAACAGGTGCCGAAGCCGAGCCCCGGTTCGCGCGGCCTGGAGTCCGCCAGGGCGCGCGGCAGTGTCAGTCGGGTCCTCAGCGGGGTCCCCATGGTCAGCACGACTGCCTTCCCCGTTCCTGTCGTTCCCGCATTGCGCTCCGGCAACTGGGCGAACCGCATGCCGCTGCTCCCCTTGTACGATGCTCGGGTAACCGTGTTCCTTCGAGGAGGAAGAGGCCGCGCGGCGCGGATGCACTCCCGCGGGACCGAATTTCTTTTCCCGGAGGGGGCGGGGCGAGCCGTATCGGGGCTGGCTCGATACGCTATTGCGCCCGGTCGCTCCGATCGGGTAATCCGAAGTGCTTGACCAGGCAGGGGGATGCTGCGAGCCTCTCTCCCATACGAATCAGAGGGGGCGGTTTCCAGTGACTGGTCCGCTGCACAGCGACTGGCCGGCAGTCGAAATCGATCCGCTCCGCCGCCTGAAGGTCATCGCCTCCGCATCGAAGTACCCGAGTTACGGCGAGCGTCTTTTCGACGCTCCTCTCGATGCCCTGTGGGCCGTCGCGTCCGATCTGGAACGGGAACTCCCGCATATCGTCCCGGGGCTGCGTTCCTTTGCCGTCACCGGATCCGAAGGATCCGGAAAGGACCGGCTGACGGGGCGGGCCGTCAGCGTTCTGGGCCACGGCGAGCACTTCGACATCGTGCTGCGACCGGGCTGGTGCCTCATGCAGAGCAAGGTGCTGGTCGGCGGCATGGCCGCCGTGGCCGAGGGCGAGCGCACCCGCTTCGCCTTCTACAGCAGCCTGCGCTTCCCCGGGGGCCGGTTCGTCGACCGCGTGCGCCAGCCGCGGGCGGAACAACGGACCGGCATGCTCTTCGACCGCTTGCAGCGGCGCCTGGACGCCCGCTCACCGGACGCCCGCTGACTGGACGCCCGCTCACTCCCAAGCGGAACGGAATGACCGGCGTGCCCGGAACAGCCGGGACCTGACCGTCCCCACCGGTACCACGAGGATCCTCGCGACCTCCTGTTCGTCCAGGCCGTCGATGTGCCGCAGGGTCAGCACCACCCGGTGTTCGGGTGCGAGGCGCCCCATCACGTCGGCGATGTCCGAGGCGAGCTGGAGGTCTTCCAGCGCCGGCTTCTCGTCCCAGTCCGCGGGCTGGGGGCCCTGCCGCTGACGCTGCTTGGCGTACTTGAGCGCCTCCCGGACGGCGATGGACCGGACCCACCCGAGGAACGCGGCCGGGGCCTTCAGCTGGCCGAGGTTGCGGAACACCGCGATGAGCGCCTCCTGCGCCGCGTCCGCGGCGTCCTGGAGCGCCACCGGTCCGCAGATCCGGCCGACGTACGGTGCGACGACGCCGAGGAGTTCGTCCATGGCCAGCGCATCGCCCCGCTGCGCGCCTTCCACGAGCCGGGCCAATTCCTCCATGTCCCAGCCGGTCGTCCGCGCGACTTCGATTTCGGCCACTGCGCCCCCATTGTCGGTATTCGTATCGCCGGACGGGGGCGGCGCCAAACCGTGCGATTGTTCAATGCCCAACAAAAGATGTCTGGAGCATGAAATGTGGAACATATAGAGCGCTGCTTATGATTAACCCGTGAGTAACCTTCTGCGGACAGCCGTATTGAGGTCATTCAACCCCCGTCGCGACCAAAATCCGGCCATGCGCAGCAGCAGCCACCCTAACATCAGGAAGTTGACCTGTTCCAAACAACTTCCGCGATCTGAGACGGCCGCCGCTCCTGCGCGGGAAAGGCGTTTACCGCGGTTCCAGCGCAGTGAAGGAGTGGTTCCGCCACACCTTCCGGGAGGCCGCCACCGGGTCCCCCAGCAGAGCGTCTTCGCAGTCGAAAACCTTCGACAGCCGGTCCGCCGCCCGGTATCCGGGCCAGCCCGGATCTCCGTACAGGGCGAACCTCGCCCAGGCCGACTGCATCCGCTCCGAGAGCGCGCCGGCCGCCGCCGGAGCGCTCTCCCCCAGCATCTGCCGGGCGAGCGGAGCGTCCAGGGTCCCGAACACCAGCGGTACGTCCAGACCGTGACAGGCACCCAGCCGCCCCCCGGACACCGGGGCCGGCCAGCGCAGTTCGTAGGCGTACGCCACACCGCCCGCCGCCACCTGGGCCTCCAGCAGCTGCACCGTCGGCATCCGGCACATCCAGTCGGACATCACCGTCTCGTACAGCTCCTCGGCGCCCGCCCCCGGGTAGGCCCGGCGGTACGCGCTCCCCCCGCCGCCGCCCGGCCCGAACACCCGCAGGGCCGTGTCCGCCCGGTCGCCACTCACCTCGCCGAACTCCCCGCGCTTGGCCATGAACAGCCGGTACTCGTCCCGGTTGTGACCGAACATCAGGGCCAGGTCACGGGCCGCCCCCTGGGCGACCGCCTCCCACGGGGTGCGCGGCAGCGACTCCCCGTCGACCACCGGCGAGAACACGGTCTCCGCGTGCGCCACCGTGCCCCACTGCTCCGCGTGTTCGCCCCGCGCGGCGAACACCTGGTCCGCGGCCCGCACGAGCAAGTGCGGATCAGTGTCCCGGAGCGCCCGCGCCGTGGCCGGAGCGCCCACGCGGGCGCCCACGGCCCCGGCGATCCGCGAGGCCAGCTCCGGGGTGAAGTACGAGCCGGGCACGCTCTGCGCCACCGCCTGGTGGAAGAGCCCCGCGGCCGCGGGCATCGCCAGCAGGGCCGCGATCGACCCGGCTCCGGCGGACTCGCCGAACAGCGTCACGTCGTCCGGTGCGCCGCCGAAGGCCGCGATGTTCTCCCGCACCCACCGCAGGGCCGCGATCTGGTCGAGCAGGCCGCGGTTGGCCGGGGCTCCGGCGAGCTGCCCGAACCCCTCCATCCCCACCCGGTAGTTGAAGGTCACCACCACCACGTCCCGGCGGGCGAGGCGCGCCCCGTCGTACACCGGGTCCGCCGCGCTGCCGAACACGTAGGCGCCGCCGTGGAACCACACCATCACGGGCAGTGCGACGGACCCGAGCGCCGGAGACCACACGTTGACCGTCAGACAGTCCGGAGCCCGGTCGACCGCCGCCCCGCCGGCGCCGCCCGCAGCCGCCCGCGGGCTCATCCGGTCGTACTGCGGCGGTGGCGGCCCGAACTCCAGCGCCGGCCGGACCCCGTCCCACGGCGCCGCCGGCTCCGGCGCGGCGAAGCGCAGCGCGCCGAAGGGCGGGCGCGCGTAGGGGATGCCCCGGAAGACGGCGATCCCGTCCTCGACCCGGCCCCGCACCACGCCCTGACCGGTGCGCACCTCGGGATGACGTTCCTTCTCCACTGTCCTCGGCCCCTTCACGTGTCCTCGGCCCCTTCACGGCTCCGGCGGCATGTCCGACACCAGGGAAGAGGCCGTCCGGGCTCCGGACACTCCCCCGGTCTCCGATTCCTGCGAGCAAATGGGCGGACCGATGGAGTGTCCGCTCTGTTTTGCGCCTCTGTCCCTATGAAGCACCGTGCGGTCTGCGCCGCCTGCGTGCGGACGGAGCGATGCCCCACGCGACGGAGGAGAGCGGCAGATGAGAGCAGTCGACACAGCGGCCCGGCGTCAGGAGCCGGACACGCCACGGCCGAAGGAGCCCGACCCCGGACGCGCCCGCCCGTCCGCGGTCGGCCCGGAGGCCGGGCCCTGGGAGCCCGCCGCCCGGCTGGTGCGCGCCGCCCAGGCCGGTGACGTGCTGGCCGTCAACGACCTGATCACCCTGCTGACCCCGTACGTCAGCCGGCTCTGCCGCCCGATCGCCCTCGCCGACAGTGCGGACGCGGTACAGGAGTCCCTGATCGCCGTCTTCCAGGGCCTGCCCCGGCTGAAGGACCCGACCGCCCTGTACGGCTGGGTCCGCACCATCACCGTGCGCGAGGCGGTGCGGGTCGCGCGGCGGGCCCGACGGGAGACCCCGTGGGGCGAGTTCGACGACGTACCCGGCCCGCGCGACACGGAACTGGCCTGCGAGGTCCACGACGTCCTGCGCCGGATGTCCGCCGAGCACCGCGCGGTGCTGACGCTGCGCGAACTCGAAGGGCTGGACGAACGCGCGGCCAGCGATGCCCTGAACATCCCCTGTGGCACGGTGAAGTCGAGACTGCACCGGGCCCGCAACAGCTTTCGGAAGGCGTGGACACGATGACCACCGGCTGGCCCACGACAGAACTCGACCCCGTCCGGCGGCTGCGCGTCATGGCCGCCGGGCTGGGCGCCGTCATGTACGTGGAGGAGTACGTCGACGCTCCTCCCGAAGCCGTGTGGGACGTGGCGGGCGACCTGGAGGGGGAGCTGCCCCACCTGGTGCCGACCCTCCGGGCGTTCCGCATGCTCCCGGGCCACCGGTCCGGGGGGCTCGGGGGGCCCGGGCACGGGCGGGGCTGGGGCTGGGCGCACGGTCCCCTCGGCTACCGGGCCCGGTTCGACGTCCTGCTCCAGCCCGGCTACTGCCTGATGCAGAGCAGGCGGGTGATCGGCGGGATGGCCGCGGTCGCGGAGGGCGACGGCACGCGGTTCGCGGTGCTCGGCGGCGTACGGGGTGGCGGTTACGAGGCCAGGGCGCTGCGCGCGCTGTGCGCCCTGGGGGATGACCGCGGGCGGCGCATGATCGCCCGGGCCCGGCGGCGTATCGACGCCCGTGCCGAGGGCCGTAACCAGGCCCGTGACGAGGGCCGTTCGCAGGGCTCCTGAGGCGGCGGCAGGATCCCGGCGGGACGCGCGGGCCGGCCTGGAAGGGCGGCGGCTGCGCCGGGCGTCTCGGGGCTCCGCCCCGAACCCCGCTCCTCAAACGCCGGAGGGGCTGGTTTTGCTCCGCCGTCGGAGGGTGCGGCTCGACCGCCCGAGGGGCTGGATTTGGCCCCGCCGTCGGAGGGTGTGCGGCTCGCCCGCCCGAGGGGCTGGATATGGCCCCGCCGGGAAGGGGTGCGCGGCCGGGTCGGCGGTCAGCCGGCCCGGCGGGGCGGGGGTCGGCGGCGTGGGGGGAGGTCCCGGGCCGGGTCGCGGACGGTCCGTATCGCCGTCGTGACGAGCAGCGCGGTGCCGGCGAGCAGGAAGCCGGCCTCCCACCACCACATCAGGTCGCGCTTGGTCCCGAGGAGCGGGCCGACCACGCCGTCCGGCGAGTAGACGACCGTGAGGTGCGCTCCGTGCGGCGCGGGGCAAGGACCGGTCCCGGGGAGGTGCTCGTCGGCGCCGTTGGGCAGGTCGATCCAGCACTGCCCGTACGTCATCCCGTGCGCGCCGGTGGCCGTGGAGGAGTAGGCGACCGTGGCCGTGCCCTGTGCTCCGGCGACGGCGAGGAAGGCGTCCGGTGCGTGCACTCCGCCGACGACCATGAGGAGGCCGCCGGCCCAGTAGGCCGTCCTGGTCCGGCGGGGTACGGGCCCGCCCCCGTAGACGATCTTGCGCAGTACCCACGCATACAGCGCCCACAGCGCGAGGAGGCCGAAGACGATGCCCACGCCGAGGTCGAACATCGTGAGCCCGGTCGTGCTCACCACGGCCACGACCACGATCACGCCCCACGCCACGGCCATCCGCCGCGGGCCGGGAACGCGCCCCGCAGCCGGGGCCCGCACCGGCTGCTTGCGTCCGCCGCTCATCCCGCTCAGCCGAGCTCGTAGTCGAACCACATGCGGTGCGTGCCATCGGCGTCGACGGCCATCCCGCCCGCGCCGGTGATGCCGGCCAGCTCGCCGGTGCCGCTGGAGGGCACGATGGTGAAGAACTCCGCGGTGCGGTCGGCCCCGGAGGTGGTCGCCGAGTGCGCGAAGTTGAAGGAACCTTCGCGGCCCGCCAGCGAGCCTTCGAAGGACTCCATGGCCACATAGGTGCCGACCCCGGTCGACTGGTCGAACGCGGCGGTGAACAGGGTCGCCGAGCGCCCCGCGACCTCCCCCTCGAAGTGCTTCTCCATCGTCGCGACGCCCACCGGCATCCCGGTGGACACGGCCGGTTCCGGCCGCAACTCGGCGGGGGTGAATCCTGTGACGGTGAACGTTGCCGTAGCTCTCATGTACCGACGGTACCGAGGGGGTCTGACAACGACCGCCGACGCGGGTCCGGGAGGACGGCCGCTGCCCGGGCGCCGGTGGACCGGGCGGGGCTAGGACGAGGTCAGCGACGACACCTCGATGGCGGCCGGGTCGGCGTCGGTCCGGTGCCACAGCTGGCCGGTCTCGGACCGGCGGGCCAGTCCGAAGCCGGCGAGTGCCCGCAGGTGCCTGACCACGGTGGGCGCCGTGAACCCGGCGGCGATGCACAGCTCCGCGACGCTCGCCCCCGCAGGCCCGGAGCCCCGTAGGCCCTGCCAGGTGCGCGCGGCGGGCAGCCCCAGGCCACCGCTGCTCACCGGGACCGTGAACACGGGGGCCGGACCGGTGTCCTCCACGGACCTCGTGGAGGACACGACCTCCATGGCCTGCGCGGCCGGTGACCGCCGCTTGCGGGGCGAACTGCCCGGCAGCCGCAGTGGCGCCCGGCCCACCGGGCGGGGTGTCCGGTTCACCTCACGGTGCTTGCGGCCCTTCTGACGACGGCTCATCCCCGTCTCGTCCCTTCCTCGGTGGTGATGACACGGAGGGAACGAGTGAGCGGCGGGCAAGTGACTGTCGGCGGGGCGCCCTCCCGTTTCACCCCCGCGCGTTTCGCCCCCGCGCGCGACGGCGCCCGCGCACCACCAGCCAGCCCGCGCCCCCCGCCACGGCCGCCGCCCCGGCTCCGATCGCGCTCCAGCCCAGCACGCCCGGACCGGAGGCCGAGCCGGAACCCGATCCGGAACCGGAACCGGACGACGCTCCCGCCGCCCCGCCCTTCGCCTTGGCGCCGCCACCCGCCGCGGCCTGGTCGAGGGTGCCGACCGGGGTGGCCTTGCCGACCGCCGCGAAGCCCCAGTCGAGCAGTGCGCGCATCTCGGTGTAGACCTGGTCGCGCTTGTTGTCCTGGGGGTTCATCACGGTCACCACGATGGTGTGCCCGTCCCGCTGGGCCGCTTCGGCCAGGGTGTTCCCCGCGTTCGTGGTGTAGCCGTTCTTGCCGCCGATCAGGCCCGGGTACGGGGCCACGCCGTCGGCGCCGGACAGCATGCGGTTGGTGTTGCTGATCCCGAACGGCTTGTCCTTGCCGGGTCCGGCGGGCCCACCGGGGAACTGCGCCGACGCGGTCGAGCAGTACTCCTTGAAGTCCTTGTCCCTCATGCCCTGTCGCAGGAAGAGCGTGAGGTCGTACGCCGAGGAGACCTGGCCGGGGGCGTCGTAGCCGTCGGGGCTGCGCACGCTCGTGTCACCGGCGCCCAGTTCCGTGGCACGCCGCTGCATGTCGGCGACGGTCTTCTCGACGCCGCCGTTCATCGCCGCGAGCACGTGCACCGCGTCGTTGCCCGAGCGCAGGAACACCCCGCGCCACAGGTCGGGTACCTGGTACGTCCCCCCGGGCACGATGCCGACCGCGCTGCTGCCGTCGCCCATCCCCTTGAGGTCCTCGGGCGTCACCGTACGGCTCCCGTCGTGCGGCACCGCGGGCAGCACCGTGTCCGCGAAGAGCATCTTCAAGGTGCTGGCCGGGGGGAGCTGCCAGTGGGCGTTCCGTGCCCCGAGCACCTGGCCGGTGTCCGCGTCCGCCACCACCCAGGACAGCGCCGACAGCCCCGCCGGAAGGTTCGGGGCGCCCGCGCCCACCTGGTCGCCGGGACTGCCGAGCCGCTCGCCGCCCACCTTCGACATCTGCGCGGGCGGCTCCTTGCGCGCCGCACCACCGGGCGCCCCGGACGCCCCGGACGCCCCTGACGCACCGGGCGTGGGCGTCACCGGCGTCAGGGGAGCGCTCGCGTGCGCGGGCGCGACGCCCGCGCAGGCCACGAGCGCGGTCGCCGCCAGGGCCACCAGGGCGCGCCGGGTCCGCGGCCGCGGCGCCCCCGGACCCCGGTCGGCGCGTGTCACGAGGGGCGCGGCCGCGGCCGACACCTCGGTTGTGGCCGTCATCGGCACGTCCCTTCCCCCGGGCACGGTCACTGCGCGGCGACCGGACCGCGCATCCGGTCGCTCATCCACTTCAGGTCACCGCCGTTGAACAGGGTGTCCGTGTACTTGTAGCCGTCGTGGCCGCCCTCGAAGGAGGTCACCCGGGTCTCTATCGGGCCCTTGGTGATCTCCTGGCGGAGCTTGTCGAGCGCCGCGACCTCCTGCTTCGGCTCCTTCGTGCCCATGATGAAGGAGATGTGGACCTTGAGGCCGGTCGTGGGGCCGGTCGAGGGGCCGGTCGTGGCACCGGTCGAAGGGCTGCTCTTGGGCGTGCTCTTGGGGCTGCTCTTGGAGCCGGCCTTGGCGCTGCTCGACGGGCTGCTCGTGGGGCCGCCCGCCCCGCCGCTCTTCTTGATCAGCTGTTCGGCCAGCCAGGACGGGCTGTTCTCCTGCTTCTCCTTCGCATGGCCGTTCCACAGCGGCGAGTCGGGCGCCGCGTCCGGACCGCCCGCGATCGCCACGCTGAACCGGTCGGGGTACTGGAGCACCATCTTCATGCCCACGTAGCCGCCGGAGGAGGAACCGAAGAAGCCCCAGCCCTTCGGGTCGGCGTACGTACGGAAGTTCTCCCGCACCAGGTCGGGGACGTCATCCGAGATCCAGGTGCCCATCTTCGGCTGCCCCGGTATGTCACTGCCGTCGTAGTACGTGTCCTTGTCCGCGTTCAGGACCGGCATGATCACGATGAACGGCAGGCTCTCACCCTTGTCGGCGGCCTCCCCGATCCGCTCCTGCAGACGGAACTCCTTGGAGAAGAAGTAGTTGGTCGGGTAGCCCACGGCGCCCGGCAGGGCCATCAGGACGGGGAAGGCACTGTTCTTGTACTCGGGCCGGTCGTACTGCTTCGGCACCCAGGCCCACACCCGGCCGGTGAAACCGGACTTCGGCCCCTTCAGGTCGACGTGCACCACCCGGGTCCCGTCCGCCAGCGTCCGCTGCGGGTCCCACGAACGCGGGTTGGTCGGCATCCGGACATCACTGGCGGCCTTGCTCTCCCCGGGCTTCGCCGACTGCCCGGAATCCTTCGGCGCGAAGGAGACGGGATCGCCGTCGCTGGAACAGCCGGACAGCGCCGCGACGGCGGACAGGACGAGGGCCGCGCAGAGCGTGGCGGAACGGTGTTTCACTCGGACTCCGGGGCAGACGTACGGTTCTCGAACACGGATCTCGAACGGATCTCGCTGCTATAGATCGATACGGCGACATATCGGTTCCATCGAACCGTCACGAAGAAGAGCGGACCCGCGGACGCCGTCAGCGGAGTTCGGCCACCGCCCGGGCCACTTCGGGGGCGTGGGGCGCGAAGGGGCCGAGGTCGGTGGCGCGGGGGTAGGACGGGTGGTCGCGGAAGTCCGCGAGGCGGGCCAGGGCGCGGGCGCCGTAGTAGGCGGAGGGCGCGGGCGGGCGGGGGGTGGCGGCGGGCGGGGCGGGCGTGCCCGTGGCCACGTACGGGAGGTGCTCCTCGAAGAGCCGCTGGCAGGCCCGGATGCCCCGGAGCATGACCTGGTGGTGGCGGTCCTCGGGGGTGAGGGGGAAGCGGCGCTCGGCGAGCACCGGGCCGGTGTCGATGCCCGCGTCGACCTCGTGGAGGGTGGCGCCGTACTCCGGGTCGCCGTGCAGCAGGGCGAAGAGGAGCGCGACGGAGGGCAGTCCGCGGTGCTGCGGCAGCAGGCCGTTGTGGACGTTGAGGATGCGCAGGCCCCGGGAGAGCAGGGGCGCCCGGAAGATCCGCCGGTTGTTGAGCGACCAGACGATGCCGTCGGTGCAGGCGGCCGCGAGGGTGTCGGCGTGCGCGTTGACGTCGGGGGCGGCCAGGTGCGGGGCCCCGGCCGCGTCAAGCGGGTCCGTGGAGCAGACGAGGTCGACGGGGTGACCCTCGGCGAGGGCGTGGCGCACGGCCCGGTGGAGCAGGGCGCCGTCTCCGATGAAGATCACGCGGGTACCTCTTCCCGGGCGGCCTCGATGTGGGTACATATCTGATCAACCGTCACTTCGCGGACCAGGGACTCCAGTCGGCTCATGAAGTGGTCGGCCTGGGCCTGGTTCAGCAGGTCCGAGGAGACCGCGGTGAGCATCTCGATCAGGGCGAGGGAGTCGCCGCCGAGGTCCTGGAAGTCCGCGCCGGGGGCCAGGGCGGTGGCGGTGTCCGTGCCGAGGATCGCGGCCCAGTGTCCGGCCACTCGTTCCCGGAGGGGTGCGGGTGCGGGTGCGGGTGCGGGGTCCTGGTTGCCGAACGGGTCGGGGAGCGCGTCGAGGTCGGCCTTGCCCGTCACCGTGCTGGGGATCTCGTCCACGAGGACGAGATGCGCCGGGACCAGGTGGGCGGGCAGTCTGCCGGTCAGCCCGGCGCGGAGGAGGGCGGGGAGGTCCTTGCACGAGTCCGGGCCGGGGGCGCGGGGGACTACGTACGCGCACAGCGCCGGGGCGGTGGTGGGGGTGCGGCGGCGGGCGGTGACCACGGCGCGGCGCACGGCGGGGTGGGCCTCCAGCGCGGCGACGGTCTCGGCGGGTTCGACCCGGTGTCCGGCGATCTTGAGCTGCCCGTCCGCGCGCCCGGCGAACTCGATGGCGCCGCCCGGGAGGCGCCGTCCCAGGTCGCCCGTGCGGTAGCCGCGGGTGCCGTCGGGGAGGGTGAGGAAGGGGGACGGGCCGTCGGCCACCAGGTAACCGCGGGCGACCTGGGGGCCGGTGACGACGATTTCACCGCTCTGCCCTGGGTCCAACGCCCCCGTGCCGTCCGGTGCGACGAGGTCGACGCGGGCGTACGGGCCCGGCGTGCCCAGCGGGATCGTCGCGGCGCCCCCGTCGAGGTCGCCGTCGTCGACGACGTGGGCGAGGCAGGCGACGGTGGCCTCGGTGGGCCCGTAGCCGTTGATGATCCGGCAGTCCGCTCCGAAGGCGGTGCGTGCCGCGCGTACGGCGGCCGGGGTGAGCGTCTCGCCGCCGAGCAGCAGGGTGCGTACGGCCCCGCCCGGGGTCAGCAGCGGCAGGTGGGACGGGGTCAGGGCGAGGGTGTCGGCCCGGTGTTCGGTGACGAGGCGGCGCAGCGCGGCGCGCGAGGGGGCGCCGGGTGCGAGGACGGCCGTACCGCCCGCGAGGAGGGGGAGGAACAACGGGAAGCAGGAGATGTCGAAGGCGTAGGAGGAGACGAAACCGAAGCGGGTGGTGTCCGTGACCCGGCAGAGGGCCGTCATCCAGCGGACGAAGCCGACGAGGCTGCCGTGCTCGATCTGTACGCCCTTGGGCCGGCCGGTGGAGCCGGAGGTGTGCATGACGTACGCGAGGTCCCCGGCGGCGGGGCCGGGTCCGGGCGGCGGGGAGCCGTCGGGCAGGGCGGGCACGTCCTCGGCGGCGAGCACCGGGCACGGCACGAACCGGGCCAGCCGCTCCGTGAAGTGACGCTGGGTCAGGCAGAGCCGTGCGCCGGAGGCCCGCAGGACCTCCTCGATCCGCGCGTCGGGGTGGGCGGGGTCCAGCGGCAGGTAGGCGGCGCCCGCCTTGAGGATGCCCCACAGGGCGGTGACCCCGGCCGGTGAGCGGTCGACGACCAGGGCGACCGGATCTTCCCGGCCGATGCCGCGGTCGCGCAGCGCGGTGGCAACGGCGTCGGAGCGGCGGTCGAGTGCGGCGTACGTGAGCGGGCCCTCGGGGCCGTCGAGGGCGCAGGCGTGCGGTGTACGGGCGGCCCGCGCCCGGAAGAGGTCCACGACGGTGTCCGCGCCGGTGGGTCCGGGGTCCGGCACCGGGGCGGGGGCGGGTGCGGCGGCCGCCGTGGCGGGGGCGGGGGCGGACCCGGCCCGAACGCCGTTCCCGGCGGCGGGGGTTGAACTGGTTGCCGGGGCGGGCGCGGCAGCCGCCGGGGCGGAAGCGGAGGCCGCGCCGGGGCGGGGGCTCCGGGCGGGGTCCGAGCCGGAACCCGGGCCGGAGCCGGAACCCGGGGCCGGGGCCGGTGTCGGTGTCGGTGTCGGTGTCGGGGCCGAGGCCAGGGCCGGGCCCGAGGCCGGGACGGCCGGCTTGACGGGCGCGGGCGCGGTGGCGGGCGCGGGCGCGGTGGCGGTGCGGACCAGTGCGGACGGCATCGCGGCCGGGCCGGTCAGGTGGGTCAGGGTGGCGTCGAGGAGGCGGGCCGCGCGGTCGGCGAGCCCGGGGCCGCCACGGACGCCGATCGTCACCTCGGTCCGGGCGGTGCCGTCCGCTCCGGTGCCGGTCTCGGCGGCGACCAGCGAGAGCGGCACCAGCGGCGCGTGGACGGGCAGCGCGTGGACGGCAGTGGCGGTGAACCCGCCGCCCTGGTACTCGTACAGGTCCAGGCGGCCCAGGTGGGAGACGACGGCGGTGGCCAAGTGCCGGTCGGTACGGGCCGCGACGGCCTGGGCGGCCCGCAGCAGCAAGGCGGTGGCGGCCCCCGGGAGCCGGGCCGCCGCGCTCTCGAAGCCGGTGGCGCACTCGCGGCCCTCGGCGAGGGCCGTCAGCAGGCGGGTGTGCGCGACGGTCCACTCCGTGCCCGGGTGCAGGTCGAGGAAGAGGGGCAGGGTGAGGTTGCCGGTGGCGGCGAGGTCGGGATCGTAGCGGCGCAGGTCGGCCGGGACCATGACCCGGGCGGAGCGCCCGGTGGTGTCGGCGAGGGCCTGGGCGAGGCGGGCGGTCAGGGCCGGGTGGTGACCGGGCAGGGTCCGGCGCAGCCAGTGGGTGTGCCCTGCGCCTGCGGCGGCGCCCCGGCCCTCGCGGGGCAGGGGGGACGGGCGGTCCAGGGGCGGGGTGGGGCGGCGGGCGGTGCAGCCCAGGCGGCGCAGGAGCGCGTGGTCGGTCTCCGGGGACAGTGCGGGGCGGGCGAGCTCGCCGCGCAGCGCGCGGAAGACCTCCCGGACCCAGAGCAGGGCGCCGTGACCGTCCATCAGCGCGTGGGAGGCGCTGAAGACGAGGGTGGAGCGGGCCGGGTCCAGGCCGGGCACGACCAGGACCTCGCAGCCGGGCGGGTCGGCGGGGTGGGTGTGCCCGGTGAGCACCGCCGCATCGAGGACGCCGTCGTACGGGTCCGCGGGGGCGGCGTACCGCAGGCCCGGCGGCGGCCCCTCGGCCCGCCACTCGGCCCCGGTGCGCACGAGCCGTGACCCGGGGCAGGACTCGGCGGCCCGGGCGAGCGCGGCCCGCAAGTGCGCGGGCTCGGGCACACCGTCGCCCTCGATGACGATCCGCAGGGCCATGGCCCCGCGCGGGTCCCCGGCGGCGAGGTAGAGCCGCTCGGTGGCGGACACGGGGCGCCGGTACCAGTGCCCTACCGGGCCGGGTGCGGGGGGAGCGTGCTCGGTCTGGGCCGGGGTCGGGGTCGGGGCCGGGCCCGAAGCCGGAGCCGAGGTCGGAGCCGGAGCCGGAGCCGGGGCAGAGGCCTGGGCCTGGCCAGACGCCTGGGCCGGAACCGGAGTCGAGGCCGGAGCCGGGGCCAGGGTTGAGGCCGGAGCCGGGGCAGGGGACGGGGTCGGGGCCGAGGTCGGGGCCGGGGCCAGGCCCGAAGCCCGAGCCGAGGTCGGAGCCGGAGCCGGGGCAGAGGCCTGGGCCTGGCCAGACGCCTGGGCCGGAACCGGAGTCGAGGCCGGAGCCGGGGCAGGGGACGGGGTCGGGGATGAAGCCGGGGCCGGGGCCGGGGCCGCGGGCGCGGGCGGCGCCGAAGCCGGGGCCGGGGCCGGAGCCGGGGCCGGAGCCGAGGCCGGGGCCGGAGTCGAGGCCGGGGCCGGAGCCGAGGCCGGGGCCGGAGCCGAGGCCAAGACCGGAGCCGAGGCCAAGACCGGAGCCGAGGCCAAGACCGGACCCGGCTCCGAGGTCGGGGCCGAGCCAGAGGCCTGGGCAGAGGCCTGGGCGCGGGTCTGAGCCCGGGTCGGGGGCGGGGGCTGGTTGGTCATCGGGTGGGGGTCCCTTGCTGGGGGTGCGGGGTGTGTGGGGTGGTGGGGTGGGACCAGGGCTGGGGGCCGCCCAACGAGTGGATCCAGGGGAGGAGTTCGGCCAGGCCGGCGCGCTGGGTGCGCGGGGGTGCGTAGCCGAGGTCGCGGCGGGCGGCGGTGGTGTCGTAGGTGGTGGAGCGGGTGAGGAGGGCCAGGGAGTAGCGGCTGAGAGGGGGAGCGCTCTTGCGGCTGGTGGCGGGGCGCAGTCGCCAGAGGGTTTCGAGCGTGGCGGCCAGGGCTCGGCCGGCCGCGAGCGGGATGCGGGGTGTGGGCGGGGCGCAGCCGAGGGCCGCGCCGACCCGGGTCAGGAAGGGCCACAGGTCGGTGACCTCGTCGTCCGCGACGAAGTACGCCTTGCCGCCGACGCGTTCGGCGGGGGCGGTCGCGGCCCGCAGGCAGGCGTCGACCGCGTTGTCGCTGTGGCACAGGGAGACCAGGACGCGTTTGCCGCCGGAGAGGTCGGGGAGGCGGCCCGCGTGCATCGCGCCGATCAGGGTCGGCAGGAAGCCCGCGTGGTCGCGGATGCCCCAGATGCCGCGCGGGCGCAGCGCGCAGGTGGTGAACTCCGGTGTGTGCGCGGCGAGTACGTTCTGCTCGGCGCGGGCCTTGGTCGCGCTGTAGGGGTGCAGGAAGCGGGTGGGGTACGGGACGCTCTCGTCGAGGCCGAGCCGGTCGCCCTCGCGGACCCGCATCAGCGCGCTGGGGCTGGAGACGAAGACGAAGCGGTGGGCTCCCGCGGCCCGGGCCGCCGTGAGCAGGTGCCGGGTCCCGGCGACGTTCGCCTCGTGGAACTGCGCGTACGTGCCGCGGTCGACGACGCGGGCGGCGCTGTGCAGGACGACGTCCTGGCCCTCGGCCGCCGCGCGCAGCGAGGCGGGGTCGCCGAGGTCGCCGACGGCGAGGTCGAGTCCGGGCAGGGAGCGCAGCCGCGCGGTGTCGGAGCCCTGGCGCACCAGCGCCCGTACGGTGTGCCCCTCGCGCAGGCAGGCGTCGGCGAGGTGGCCGCCGAGGAAGCCGGTGGCTCCGGTGATCAGGATGTTCACAGGGACCGCCACCAGGTGGCGCCGTAGAGCATCGTGAGCGCGATGGTGGCCGCGCGGCCGTGGCCCGCGGCGCGGGCGCGGGGCAGGGCGAGGGGGATCTGGACGGCGTGCCCGACGGTGCTGAGGACGGCGTCGGCCCACCACAGCCAGTGGAGGAGGGGGATGTCGGGGGCGCCCGCGGTGGCCGCCCAGACGGCGCCGCCCAGCAGGTACGCCCATCCCGCGAGCGGGACGAGCCGCGCGGCGCGGGCGAACGTGGCCTGGTGTGGCGCGAGTTGCCGCTCGGCCCAGCGGGACAGTTCCTCGCGGCCGATCTTGGCGTTGTGCCGGATGTCCACGGGGAAGGCTGGGTGGCGCAGGAACTCCTCGATCGGTTCCGTCGGGGCGTGGGCGGCGGCCAGTACGCGCAGTTCGGCGGTCAGCGCCTGCCAGGCGGCGGTGTCGAGGGGGTGCGCGGTTTCCACGCAGATGACGGGGCGCCGCGGCCCAAAGGGCTCCGTGCCGGTGCGCACGCCCACGAGGGCGGTGCGGCGGACCAGCGGGTGGGCGTTGAAGACGCCTTCGCAGCGCACGGTGTGCAGGTCCTGGCCGTCGGTGCGCACCCGTTGTGCCTTGCGTCCGCAGAACCACAGGTGGCCGTCGGCGTCGAGGTAGCCGAGGTCACCGGTGCGGTGCCAGACGCGGGTGGCGCCGACCCCGCCGGGCGGGTCCTCGTACGTCTTGTGCAGGGCGTCGGCGCGGGGATCGCCGTGGTAGCGGGGGCTGACGGACTCGCCCGCGACGAGGATCTCGCCGACGCGCCCCGCGGGCAGGGACGGTGTGCCGGGGAGCAGCCGCGGGAGCGGGCCGTCGGTGACGGGGGCGATGCGGACCAGGGTGCCGGGGACGGGGCGGCCGACGCAGGTGCCCGCGCCTTCGGCGCTGCGGGCCGCCCGCTCGCCCAGGATGTCCTCGGACTCGATGGAGGTGATGGGGAGGACTTCGGTCGCCCCGTAGGTGACGTGGACGCGCGCCTTCTCGTCGAGGACCGCGCGCAGCCGGGCGACGACCGCGTCGGGTACGGGCGCGCCGCCGGAGACCACGCAGCGCAGGTCGGGGAGCGGGTGCTCGCCGTCGCGGGCGGTGAGGTGGTCGGCGAGGTTGCGCAGCAGGGCGGGCGAGGCGAAGACGGTGGTGACGGCGAACCGTTCCAGCGCGTCCACCAGCAGCGCCGGGTCCGCCTGGGCGACCTTGGCCGGGGCCAGCGGGGCGAGGACGAGCGTGGAACCGTAGACCAGGTCGAGCAGCCCGTAGAACGGGAGGGTGACGAGCGAGGTGTCGTCGCGGGTCCGGCCGTGGGCGGCCTCGATCTGGCGGGCGATCGAGAGGGCCATCCGGTGGGTGTACTCGACTCCCTTGGCGGGGCCGGTGCTTCCGGTGGTGAACCCGATCATCAGCAGGTCGTCGCCGCCGACGGGAGCGGGCGCACGGCGCGGTCCGGGGAGGGCGCGCAGCCGCGCGAGCGTATGTGCGCCGAGGCTGCCGAGGAAGCCGCGGCCGAGCGTGACGGGGATCCGTACGGCGGCGAAGGTGCGGCGGCCCAGGACGCGCACCAGGTGGGCGAGCGGGGGGCCGATGAACGCCTCGGCGCCGACGGCCCGGTAGCAGTGGAGCATGCGGCGCAAGCCCATGCCGGGGTCGACGACGACGGGGACGGCGCCGAGCCGGAAGAGCGCGAACGCCAGGGCGAAGAGCTCGGGTCCGGGTGGTGCCATCAGGACCGTCCGGGTGCCCCGGGTGATCCCGGCCCGGGCCAGGCCGTGGGCGAGGTCTTCCACCGAACGCTGTAACTCCCCGTAGGAGACGGTGCGGTAGCGGGGGCGGCCGTCCGGCTCGCGGGCGCCGGGCTCGGGGTGGATGACGGCGGCCCGGTCGGGGAAGGCGGCGGCATTGCGGGCGAGGTGGTCGGCGAGGCCCCCGGGGGCGAGGTCCACCTTCGGGTCCGGGTTCACCTTGATGTTCACGTCCACGCCGGTCACCACCCCTCGGGGGTGTAGCTCGCGCAGACCACGGTGGGGCCCGCGCCGACGCTGACGAAGAGCAGCCGGTCGCAGTCCCGGGGCCGTCCGGCGTCCAGCGCCCGGAGGTAGCCGAGGACCGGCGCGGCGGTGTGCGGCTCGCCCTCACCCTCCCACTCCGCCTCCCCCGCATCCGCGGCGGGCGGTCCGATGACCAGGGTGCGGGCGAGGTCGAGGCCGAACTCCCGCGCGTAGTCGGCGACCGCGGTGGCGGCCAGCGCGCTCCGCCGGGCGCCGTGGCCCGGCTCGCGCCGGACGGTGATCAGGGAGCGGCCGCCGCTGCCCATGCGGGCGGTGTCGAGGTAGCCCTCGGCGCCCACCGGGCCCTCGGGCGCGTAGTGGCGTACGGGACCGAATCCGCTGCCGGGGTCGGCGCCGCGCTGCAGCAGCCAGGCGCCCGCCAGGTCGGCGTACGGGTAGTCCGGGTCACGGCGCGCGTCGCCGCCGGGGTGTACGTCGGCGGCGGTGATCAGGAGGCGTTCGGTGCTGCCGGTGTCGAGGAGGGACTGGCCGACCTGTACGGCGGCCAGCACCCCGCAGGCGCCGTTCATGAGGTCGAAGGAGAAGGCCGGGGCGGGGTCGGCGAGGTAGTCCAGGCTGATGCCCGCTTCCTTCTGGACCATGGCGGCGAGGGCCGGTTCGAAGGTGTTGGACTCGCGGTAGACGCCGACGTTGACGAGGACACCGACGGCGGCCGGGGACAGCCCCGCGCGGGTCAGGCAGTCCCGGGCGGCGCGGCCCGCGAGGGCAACGGTGGTGGACCCTGCCGTGCTTCCGGCGTCCGGGGACGCGGTGACGGCAGTGGTGATGACCATGCCCATGGCTCAGACCCCCATGTTCGTGATCGTGGCGGACAGGGCGCCGGTGACCACGCCGGAGGCGGCGGGGACCAGCAGGAAGGTGGCGCCGGGGCGGGCGGTGCCCGCCCGCAGGTGCTCGCGCAGGGTGAGGAAGTGCGAGGTGGTGGCGGTGTTGCCGAAGCGCTCCACGGTCGCGAGGGAGGTGGGCATCGGCGCGCCGAACTCCCGCTCGCCGGTGGCGTTGACGTAGTCGATGAAGCGGGTGCCCACCTGGTGCTGGATCACGTAGTCGAAGTCCTCCGCCGCGAAGTCGCGGCCGGCCTTGGCCAGCAGGTCCCCGTGGAAGCGGGGCCACAGGGCGAGGCGGTCCTTGTCGTGCATCTTCTTGTTGTCCGTGTACAGGGCGATGCCCTCGGTGCGGTCGCTGGGCATGCCCATGCACAGGTGGGAGTACTCGGAGCAGGTCAGCATCTCGACGTAGTGGATCCGGTCGGCCTCGTCGGTGGCCCGGTCCAGGATCACGGCGGCTCCCGAGTCGCCCACGGAGAGCGAGGCGAACTGCGGGTCGTAGGAGTCGCTCAGCTCGCGGGCGGCGGTGTCGGCGACCCGGGTCGCCTGCTCGCCGCTGACGACCAGTCCGGTGCGGACGGCCCCGGAGCGGATCATCCGGTCGAGGACGTAGACGCCGGTCATCATGCCCGCGCAGGCGTTGGAGACGTCGAAGTGGATCGCGGACCGGGCGCCCAGTTCCCGGGCGAGCGAGCCGGCGAAGGACGGTTCGAAGGCGAAGCGCCCGCCGTCCTTGAAGCGGGTGATGGACGCCGATATGACGACGTCCAGGTCGGCGGCTCCGTAGCGGGAGACGGCGAGGGCGTCGCGCGCGGCCGACAGCGCCATCCCGAAGGAGTCCTCGGCCGTCTCTGAGTCGGGGTCGGCGACGCGGCGTTCCACGACTCCGGTGATCCGCTCGACGTCCACGCCGTGCAGGCTCTCGGTGCGTCCGATCAGGTCGCGGGTGGTCAGCGTGCGCTCCGGTATGTGGGCCCCGAGGGCCTCCAACCGGCTGCCGCGCTCGGTCGTACTCACGTGTGTCTCCAGGCTGAACGAGCGTGCGCGGACGCCGTCGTACGGGCAGCACGAGCTGCCGCGGCGGCCGCGCGGGAGGGGTGGGGTGGGGGGTGCTTCCTGGTGACAGAAAGCGAAGTTACCGTAACGTACGGACTTCACGACCCCGGCCCGGAGCGGCCCAAAATCGGGCCAGTGCGATGAATACCGGCCAATCGGCCTTTAGTTGTCATTACGCCAAAGGCCAGGCCTTTGGACCCGTTTGACGACCGGGGCGTACCGGGGCTTCGGCCCCGCCCTCCCGGCCGACCGGAACCGGACACGCCCGAACGGGCCGCCGCTCCTCGAAAACCTGTCCGGAATCACCTGGTCCGCCTTGACCGTTCCCTGGCGTGAGCGAATGACCGGCCGCAGGCACTTGACCCCGTCGGCTAACACCATTAGCTTAATGGCAATGAAGGTTAGCCCGCAGGGCGGCAGCAGGCAGTCCGCGGAATCTCCGGAAGAGGGCAGGGCGATGACCGAGTTCCTGAAGACCGACGGCGGACAGCTCGCGTACGACGTCACGGGCGAGGGACCGCTGGTCGTACTGGCGAACGGAATGGGCGACAACCGGGGCTCCTACGGCGAACTGGCCGCGCTCCTGGCCGGCGCCGGATACCGGGTCGCCCGCACGGATCTGCGGGGGCACGGCGAGTCGGACGCCGGGTGGGCCTCGTACACCCGTACCGACGTGGCGGGCGACCTGCTCGCGCTCGTCCGGCACCTCGGAGGCGGCCCCGCCGTCCTCGTCGGGCACTCCTTCGCGGGCGGCGCCGCCACCATCGCGGCGGCCGACGAGCCCGGGCTGGTCAGCGCGGTCGTCGAGATCAGCCCCTTCACCCGGGTCCAGAAGACCGACCTCGGCGCGCTCGTCACACAGGGGCACCACCGCAAGGGCATCCTGCTGCTCATGGGGGCGTGCGCGCTGCGCAGCGTGGGACTGTGGAAGCGGTACCTGCGCCACGCGCACCCGGAGATGCCCGCCGCCGCGCTCGACGCGCGCATCGGCTCCCTGGAAGCCGACCTGCGCAGGCCCGGGCGGATGGCCGTGGTCTCCGCGATGGGGATGTCCGCGCCGACCGACGCGGGGGCGCGACTGGACGGCGTCCGGTGCCCGGCGCTGATCGTCGAGGGCACCCTCGACCCCGACTGGGCCGACCCCCGGGCCGAGGGCGAGGGCATCGTGGCCGAACTGCCCGCGGGGGTGGGGCGGCTGGCGATGATCGAGGGCGCGGGTCACTACGCGCACGCCCAGTTCCCCGCCGAGACCGCCGCCGCGATCCTGGACTTCCTGGGCTCCACGGGCTCCCTGGGCTTCCCGAAGGACGGCGCCCGTGGCTAGGGCGGCCCTCTCGACGGAGGCCGTGGTCGACATCGCGCTGCGGCTCATCGACGAAGGCACCGGGGGCGCCGGGGGTACGGACTCCGGGCCCGCCGCGCTGACCTTGTCCGAGGTGGCCGCGCGGGCGGGAGTGCGTACGCCGTCGCTCTACAAGCACGTACGCGGCCTGGCCGAGCTGCGCGACCTCGTATCGGCGCGGATCATGAACGAAATGGCGGACGAGGTCGGTGCCGCCGTCCTCGGCCGCTCCTCCGACGAGGCCGTCCGCGCCCTGATGACGGCCTGGCGCGCCTACGCCCGCCGCCACCCCCACCGCTACGCGGCGCTCGTCCAGCGCCCCGAACCCGGGACCGCCGAGGCGGGGGCGCGGCTGGTCGCCATCATGCTGGCCACGCTGCGCGCATACGGACTGGAGGACTCCGCCGCGATCCACGCGGCCCGCTGCCTGCGGGCGGTCGTCCACGGGTTCGCGGCGCTGGAGACCGGGGGCGCCTTCGAACTGCCGGAGAAGCTGGACGACACGTACGACCTGCTGGTGCACATGGTCGTCTCGGGCCTGCACACGCCGCGCGAGACGGACTAGGGCGTCTTTTTCAGCAGCAGGCGCGCGGCCAGCGCCGCACCGTCGGTGCGGATCGCGGTGGCCACGGCCGCCGCGCGGGTCCGGGTCCCGGGGCTGAGGGCCGTGCTGAGCGCGGCGGACAGGGAGTCCACGGTCGGGGCAGGGTCGTGGTGGGCCGCGCCGATGCCCAGCTCGGCCACCCGGGCCGCCCAGCGCGGCTGGTCCACGATCCGGGGCAGCACGACCTGGGGCGCACCGGCCCGGGCGGCCGTCGTCGTGGTGCCCGCGCCGCCGTGGTGCACGACGGCGGCCACCCGGCGGAAGAGGGCCTGCTGGTTGACCTCGCCGACGGCGAAGCAGTCGTCCCGGTCGTCGACCGGGGCCAGTTCGGCCCAGCCGCGGGCCAGCAGCACGCGGCGGCCGAGCGCCCGGCCCGCCTCGACGGCCACCCGGGCGATCTCCCGCGGAGCGTGCGCGGCCATGCTGCCGAAGCCGACGTACAGCGGTGGTTCACCCGCGTCCAGGAACGCCTCCAGGTCGGCGGGCAGCGGCCGGTCGTCGGGCAGGATCCACGCCCCGGTCCGCACCGGGTCGAGGCCGTCCACGACGTCGGGCGCGGGCCACAGCGTCGGATCCGCCGCGAGCCACGGGCGGTCGGTGAAGACGTGGTCGCGTACGCCCGTCACCGGCGGCAGCGGCGGCAGGCCGATCGCCGCGCGGTGTCCGGCCAGCGCCTCGCCGTACAGCGCGTCGACCCGCTGGGCGTCCTGCTCCCACAGCGCCTCGTTCCCGGTCTCGTCGTTCCCGGTCTCGTCGTTCCCGGTCTCGTCGTTCCCTGTCTCGTCCCGCGGGGACGCCGTGCCCGGCCGGGTGGCCGGGGGGAAGTCCCGCGAGGGCAGCCCGCAGGTGTGGAAGCAGGCGTACACATAGCGGATGCCGAGCTTCTCGGCGACGTCCCGCGCCCCCGCCGGCATCAGGCCGCCGGCCAGCAGTACGTCGCATCCCGCGGCCGCCTCCGTGAGCGTGGCGAACCGCGCGGCGACCAGCTCGGGCGCGAGCCGGAACGCGTCCTTCGCCGTCGGCGGCTTCGGCCCCGAGACCACCGAACGCACCGACGGCCCGAGCGGCACCAGCGGTACGCCGACCCGCGCCAGCAGCGCCGCGAACTCCTCGTCCGGCGGCGCGCACACCGACGCCCCCGCACCCGCTTCCCGCAGCGCCACCGCCAGCGCCGCCAGCGGTTCGACGTCCCCCCGCGATCCCCAGCCAGACAACAGCACACGCATGGCGCGACTCCTCGTTTCCGCAGGTCATGGCTTTGCGCCAGCGATTGTGCGGTATGGCTGGGGCCTTGCCGCAAGCCCCCCGGTGAGCTATATGTTGAAGAGGGCGAGGAGCTGAACTCCTCGCCCTCTTGTCTGTTCGTCTGTGTCTTCGCCGTCTCAGCCCGGGGAGCCGACGGCGCAGATCAGGATCGGGGTCGCGCGGCTCGGGTCGAGCGCGTTGCGGACCAGGTGCCAGACGTTGAGGTCGTACGCCTCCCCGATGTGGCCCACCGGGTCGAGCGGGCAGGAGTCCTGCACGTAGCGGTTGTCGACGCCCGGCTCGCGGACGAACGCCGTCTCGGTCGGGGTGACGAGTTCGTCGTAGCGGGACGAGATGACCGTGTACGCGATACCGGGTTGCGCCACCGGGCCGTCGTTGAGGGCCACGATGGCGGGCCCGCCCGGGAACTCGTCGGACAGGACCGGGATGCCGAGCGTGGCCGCGATGTGGTCGAGGGTGCCGCGGCCGAGGACCTTGTCGCCGAGGTCGACCAGGCGCGCGGCGTCCGTGCCGTGGGTCGGGGGCGCGATGGCGACGACGGCCTTGATGTGCGACTGGATGCCCTGCATCTTCGCGAGGTACAGGGCCTGCAGGCCGCCCTCGGAGTGGCCGACGACGCTGACCTTGGCGGCGCCGGTGGCGGCGCGCACCCGCTCGACGTACTCCTTGATCTCCAGGTTGGAGACGGCCACCGGCTTCAGGCCGCCGACCAGCGGGAAGCCGTCGTAGGCGCCGTAGGTGAGGGCGAAGGTGCAGTAGCCGCGGGCGGCGAGGTCGGCCTGGAGGTAGTTGAGGTCCTCGTACCAGGTCGCGAAGGTGCCGTGGAGGAGGACCACCGGCTCCGGGTGGGCCGAACTCGGGCGGCAGGAGAAGTCGTTGATGCCGGCGGAGGCCGAGGCCGAGGGGGCTGCGGCTTGAGCCGGGGCCGCCGTGGCCGCCAGGGTGAGCACCAGCGGGAGGGCGGCCCGGGCGAGCCACCTGCGGACGGGACGTGCGGTCACTGTCATCGCAACTCTCCTGAGGGGGTGAACCGTTCTGGTCGGACTGCACAGAATGCTCCGGCCGGGACCCCCTGTCCCCTGGCGGTACGCGCAGAAAGCTTCCACCCGCGTTTGTGCACGGTGACAAGGCACGGTGACAATGCGCGCATGGACGAGTCCGGATTCGCCGCCGCGCTGCTGCCCAGGGTCGGGGAGATCGCCGCGGCGACCGTCGCCCGCCTGACCGCCGAGATACCCGCCTACCGGCTGCTGCCCGACAGCGTGATCGACGGGGACCTCCTCGCCAACACCGAGGCGGTGCTGCGGCTCTTCCTCACCAGCCTCGCCGAGGGACGGCTCCCGGCCGCGCCCGAACTGGCCGCGCCCGTCGCGTGGGGGGCCGAACGGGCCCGGGACGGCGTGCCGCTGGAGGCGGTGCTGCGGGTGTACTCGCTGGGCGCGGGCGAGGCGTGGAAGCTGGCGCTGGCCGCGACGCAGAGCAGCGACTCCGCGGAGTCCGGGATCGATCCGTACCTGCTCGGCACCCGGCTGCTCGGCTTCCTCGGCGAGGTGATGCCGAAGGTCGCCGAGGCGTACGTACGCGAACAGGCCGATCTGGACTGGGAGCAGCGCGAGCACGGACGCAACCTGGCCGACGTCCTGCTCGCCGGGCGCCCGGCCCGGCGGGCGGCGGAGCGGTACGGGCGCACGCTCGCGGAGCGGTACGAGGTGGTCGTCTTCCGGCTGCCCGACGCGCAGGGCGGTGCGCAGGGCGGCGCGGCCACGGGGATCCTGCGCGCCGTACGGACCGAACTCGACCGGAATCCGGAGGTGCTGGCCACGCTCAAGGGCGAGGGCGGGGTGCTGCTCGTACCGGTGTCGGAGGAGGCCGGGGGCGATCCGGCACAGCGCGGCAAGCGGCCACCCCAGCCGCAGCCTCAACCGTGCCCTGCGCGTCGGCTGCTCGCGCGGCTCGACGCGGCGACCGAGCTGCGCTGCATCGCGGCGGCCGCCACCGCGCCGGGCCACGCGGCGGTCGCGCAGGCGCACACGGAGGCCTGTGAGGTGCTGGCGCTGGCCGAGTCCCTGGGGCGGGCCCCCGGGCTGTACCGGCTGGCCGACCTGGCGGTGGAGTACCAGCTCGTCCAGCCGGGCCCGGCCCGCGACGCCCTGGTCGCGACCCTGGCACCACTGGCGGACCAGCCCCATCTCCTGGACACCCTGCGGGAGTTCATCGCGTCGGGCTACCGCCGCGCGGAGGCCGCGCAGGCCCTCACCGTGCACCGCAACACCCTCACCTACCGCCTCGCCCGGATCCACCTCCTGACCGGCCACGACGCCACCGACCCGGCCGACGCCCGCAGACTGACCGCCGCCCTGACGGCCCACGACGCGGCCCGCGGCGCCGCACCGGGCACCGCACCCGCCCCGGGGGCGTAGGGCCCCCGTCGCGGTCCGAACGACAGGCGAACGTCAAGCTGCCGTCATGGAGGTGGCGCCCCCGGGCTCCAAGGATGTGGTGCATCGGAAGGGGCGAGAACAGGGGCCAGCCCGGCACCCGTCGCCCCGCACCGGCAGAAGGAAGTCTCATGTACATCGGGAAGAAGCTCGCCGCGACCACGGCGCTGATCGGCGCCCTGACCATGGGGGCAGTGGCCGCCGCCCCGGCGGGCGCCGCCCCGCAGACCGCCAACTCGCCGGCGAGGGTCATGGACGTGGGGATCCGGCTGAGCACCAATAACAACGTGGGTGTGTACGGGTGGTACTTCAACATCGACAACGCCCACAAAGTCGCCTATGACCTCTCCCCGCGGTCGCATGACGGGATCGACGTCGACTGCTACAGCGAGCTGGGGGCGAACCTGGGCTACGGGACCCTCTGGTACCACACCTACGCCGAGTACCACAACGACGCCGGGTGGTCGCAGCACGTCTACGGGTGGACCTACGCCCCCTACGTGGACAACGGCGCCGCCAAGGGCAGTCTTCGCAACTGCGGGTACTAGCCTCCGAAGCCCCTGAGCAGGGCCCGCCGCCCGCCCTCCCCCTGGCCAGAACTGCTGTTGATCCCGCACAGCCCACTGACCGAGAATGGTCCGACTGCCGTGTGCCTGTTCGGCGGCAGACCATTTCCGGGGGGAAAAGTGGGCGCTGGCACCTTTGGGGAGCTTCTGCGCGACTGCCGGCTCTCGGCCGGCTGGACGCAGGACGAACTGGCCGACCGTTCGGGAGTCTCGGCCCACTCGATCAGCGTGCTGGAGGCCGGGCGCCGACAACCGCGGCTCTCCTCCGTGAGCTGTCTCTCCGAGGCCCTCTCGCTCGATCCGCGCCGCCGCGAACAGTTACTCGCGGCGGCGCGCACCGTTTCCGCCCCGGCCCACGCGGCCGTCGCCCCCGAAGCGGGGCGGCAACGCCCCGACGCGCCCAGCCAACTCCCGTACGACACCGGGCTGTTCACCGGCCGCGCCCGGGAGCTCGACCAGCTGCTGGCGCTGGCCGGGTCGGCGCCCGCGGGCAGTTCCTCCGGCGTGGTGGCGATCTCGGCGATCGACGGCACGGGCGGTGTGGGCACGTCCGCGCTGGCCATCCGCGCCGGGCACCGGGCGCGGGCCCGGTTCCCCGACGGGCAGCTCTTCCTGGACCTGGGCGGCCACACGGCCGGGATCCCCCCGGTCGCCCCCGCCGATGCCCTGGACTGGCTGCTGCGTTCGCTGGGCGTACCGCCGCAGCAGATACCAGAGGAACTGAGCACCCGCGCCGCCCTGTACCGGGAGCGGCTCGCCGGCACCCGTACCCTGATCGTCCTCGACAACGCCGCGAGCGGCGCGCAGGTACGCCCGCTCCTGCCGGGCGCGCCCGGCTGCCTGGTCCTGATCACCAGCCGCAGGCGGCTGACCGGCCTCGACGATGCGCACAGCCTGGCCATCGACGTACTCCCGGAGGCGGACGCGGTGGCGCTGCTGCGCGAAGCCGCGGGCCCCGGCCGCGTCCCCGCCGGCCATCCGGCGGCCGGCGAGCTGGTCCGGCTCTGCGGCCACCTGCCGCTGGCGATCCGCATCGCCGCCGCGCTGCTGCGCCACCACCGCGGCCCGGGCCCGGAGGACCTGGTGGACCTGGTGGACCGGCTCCGCGACGAGCACCGGCGCCCGGCCCATCTGACGGACGAGAACCGCGGCCTGACCGCCGTCTTCGCCACCTCCTTCGCCGCCCTCGCCCCCGAGGAACAGGACCTGCTGCGGCTGCTGGGCCTCTTCCCCGGCCACGACGTCGACACCTACGCCGTCGCCGCCCTGGCCGGCACCGACCACCCCACGGCGGAGCGGCTGCTGGAATCCCTGCTCCACCACGACCTGCTGGTCCAGCGCACCCCGGGGCGCTACCTCTTCCACGACCTCGTCGGTCTCCACGCCCGGTCGCCGGCCGAAAATCCGACTGCGGACCCGGCCCGGGGGACGGAGGGCGACGCCCCGCTGCGCAGGCTCGCCGGGTACTACAAGCACGCCGCCGCGCGGGCCAACGAGCACCTGGCACGCCGTACGCGCCCCGGTCGCCGCCCGGAGCCGGAGCAGGCGGCCCAGGCCGCTCTCCCCGTCCTCCCCGCGCTGAACGACCGTACCCAGGCCCTGGCCTGGATGCGCGGCGAGCAGCGGAACCTGCTCTCGCTCCTCGGCCACCCCGCCCTGGCGGCCCTCCCCTCCTTCACCGTGTCGGTCTCCACCGACCTGGCGGCCTTTCTCCTGCTGGAGGGGCGCTGGGACCAGGCCGCCGCGCTGCACCGGTCCGCGGCGACCGCGGCGGCAGCCGCCGGTGACCGGAAGGCGGACACGCTGTGCGACCTGGCCCGGGCCCGGCACGCGGACGGCGACCACCAGGCCGCCGCGGAGCTGTACGAGCGGGCCCTGGCGATCCACCAGGAACTGGGCGACCAGCACGGCGAGGCCAACGACCTGCACGAACTCGGCCGCATCCGGCTGCTCACCGGGGACGTCAAGGAGGCCGCCTGGCTGCACGAACGGGCCCTGGCTGCCTTCCGGGCCCTCGGCGACCGGCTCGGCGAGGCCCGCGTGCTGTGCGATCTGGGCCGGGCCCGGCACTCCTCGGGCGACTCCCCCGGCGCGGTCGAGCTGACCTCGCAGGTGCTCGCCCTCTACCGGACCATGGGAGACCGCCGCGGCGAGGCCGCCGCCCTGCACGACCTGGCCCACATCCTGGACGACATGGGCGACCGGAACAGCGCCGGGGAGTTCTACCAGGAGGCGCTGACGATCCACGAGGCCCTCAACAGCGTGCAGGGCATGGCCGACACCCTGCGCGGGCTGGGCCGGATCCGGCACGCCGCCGGTGACCACCGCGGCGCGGCCGCACTGCACCAGCGCTCCCTGGACGCCTGCCGGAAGGCGGGCAGCCGCCAGGGTGAGGCCGACTCCCTGCTCGGCCTGGGCCGGGCCCACGACGCACTGGGGGACAGCCGCGACGCCATCGCGCTCCACCAGCAGGCACTGGCGCTCTACCAGGAGACCGGCAGCCGTCTCGGCGAGACCGACTCCCTGCTCGGCCTCGGAGCCCTGACCGAGCGGACGGCGGACCCGCGCGCGGCGCTGACGCTCCACCGGCAGGCCCTGGCACTCGCCCGCGACACCCGCAGCCCGCACCACGAGGCGCGCGCCCTGGAAGGCACCGCCCGCTGCGCCCTCGCCCTCGGCGACCGCGCCGCCGCCCTGGCAGACCTGGAGGACGCCGTCGCCCTCTACCGCCGACTGGGCTCCCCCGCCGCCGCGCACGCCGCCGCCCGCCTCGCCGCCCTGCGACAGACCGGTGCCGAGCCCGACGCGTCGTAGCCGGAGGTGGCCTCGTAGCCGGGCTTCACCTCGCCGTCTGCGGATACGGGGACACCGGGAGGAGGGTGGGGCGTTTCGCGGTGCGGTCGGTGCCGGAGGAGCGGCCGCGGAGGCGGCGGGTGAGCCAGGGGGTCAGGAAGGCGGTGGCCCAGCGGAGTTCGGAGGTGAGGGTGCGGGGGCCGGGGGGCGGGCCGGGCAGGGGGCGGGTCCAGGAGTCGTCGGTGCCCGGCAGGCCGAGGGCGTGGGCGACGGCGGCGGCGATCAGGGCGTGGCCGCGCGGGCTCGCGTGCAGGCGGTCGGGGCTCCACAAGCGGGGGTCGGTCACCACGGGGTGCCGGGCGGTGTCGGCGACGGCCACGCCGCGGCGGTCGGCGGCCAGCCGGATCCGGGCGTTGAGGGCAGTGACGCGGGGGCCGAGCGGGCGGGCGAGCGGGACGAGCCGGCCGATGTCGGGGAAGGTGACGGTCGCGACCCGGGCGCCCGCCCCGGTGAGCGCCGCGAACATCGCCTCCAGGTGAGCGGCGGTCTCGTCCGGGTCGAAGCGGGGCCGCAGCAGGTCGTTGACCCCGGCGACGACGGTGGCCAGGTCGGGGCGCAGGGCGAGGGCGGGAGCGAGCTGCTCCGCCCTGACCTGGCCCGCGAGGCGCCCGCGTATCGCCAGGTTGGCGTACAGGACGCCGGGGCCGGGGTGGTGGAGGGCGAGGTGCTCGGCGAAGCGGTCGGCGCAGCCGCGCAGTCCGGTGGTGTCGTCGCCGTCGCCGAGTCCTTCGGTCTGGCTGTCGCCGAGGGCCACGAAGCGCAGTGGGGACGGGAACCGGTCCTCGGTCATGGTCGTTTCAGCCATGCTCGGGCTGCCGATCGCGCAGGACGGTGATGGTGCGCTCGTACCAGTCCCGGTTGGCGCGCTCGAAGTCGAGGCCGCGCAGGCAGGTCAGGTACGGGCCGATGCGGTCGCCGTGGCGCAGGAACTCCTCTTCGGTGCGCCCGGCCCGCATCTTCCACAGCATCGCCTCGAAGAGTTCGATCTTGGCGGCGGCGAAGATGGCCCGTTCGGTGAGCTGGGTGATCAGGGCGTCGGTGTCGACGTGGTCGGCGGCCTGGACCTTGACGACGAGGTCGTCGCGCATGAAGGACGGCTTGGTGGCGGCGGCCGTGAAGCGGTCCAGTTCGGCCAGGCCGGCCGGGGTGACCTGGAACAGTCGCTTGTTGGGGCGGGTGTCCTGGACGACCTCGCGGCCCGCGATCAGGCCTTCCTGTTCCAGCTTGGCGAGTTCGACGTAGAGCTGCTGCGGGAGGGCGTGCCAGAAGTTCGCCACCCCCATGTCGAACGCCTTGGCCAGTTGGTAGCCGCTCAGTTCCTCGTCGAGCAGCGCCGCCAGTACGGCGTGGCGCAGTGCCATCGGGCTGCCGCCTCCTTCCCTGTAAGCCTCTGGTCACGGGGCATGACCTTGCACCATCATAGTCAAGAAATTGAGTAATCAGATGAGTGACTATGAAGGAGACGCTATGACCACCGGGACCACCGTGGACCGCTTCCGTGCCGCCGTCGACCGCCGGGACCTCGCCGCGCTGGAGGACCTGTTCACCGAGGACGTCCGGCTCTACAGCCCCGTGAAGTTCACGCCGTTCGAGGGCCGTCCGATGGTGATGGGCCTCTTCGGGGTGCTGCTGCGGACCTTCGAGGACTTCCGTTACGTCGGCCGGCTCGACGGGTCCGGACTGACCGGGGCCGACGGGGCCGAGGCCCCGGCGGCGGTGCTGGTCTTCCGGGCCACCGTCGACGGCAAGGAGATCCACGGGATCGATCTGCTGCACCTGGACGCGCAGGAACGGATCAAGGAGTTCACCGTGATGGTCCGGCCGCAGTCGGCGGTGCAGACGCTGGGCCGGGCGGTCCTCGCCGGCCTGGTCGCGGACGGCCTCGCCCCGGCGCCGGTCGCGGACTGACGCACCCGCACCACCACACCCACCCACCCACATTCCACTATTGACATGTCATGACTAGACGTTCTACTTTTGACATGTCAGGCCAGGAAGGTTTCACGAAGGCAGGCCCGGCACCCACCGCACACCCCTCCAGCGAGAAGAGACCCGGCCGTGAAGTCGAACCCGCTCCTCAGCTTCGTCCCGTGGATCGCCTTCTCCGAGGCGGCCGGCAACGGTCTCGCACCCCAGTGGTCGGCGGCCCTCGCCGCGCTCGTCTCCCTGGCCATCGCGAGCCCGGCGCTGGTGCGCGGCAAGGTGATGCTGCTCGACGCGATGGGTGTGGTGACCTTCGCGGGGCTCTCGGTGGCGGCATGGCTCGGCGGGCACGGCGCGGAGGGGTTCGTCACCGACTACGGCCGGACGGTCGCGACCGCCGTGCTGGCGGTGCTGATCTTCCTGACCCTTCCGTTCATGCCCTTCACCGAGCAGTACGCCCGCCAGGAGGTCCCCGCGGCGGCCTGGACGTCCCCCGTCTTCAAGAAGACGAACCGGCTGTTCTCCGCCGCGTGGGGCGGTGTGTTCGCGCTGATGACCGTGGCCCACCTGATCGCTCTCGCCGCGCCCTCGAACGGCGACCTGAACTGGATCTGCAACTGGGGCGTGCCGATCGGCTCCGTCGTCCTGATGTTCAAGTTCATGAAGCGCTACCGCGCCGAGCACACCCCGGCCCAGGGCGCCGGGACCGCCGGGACCGCCGGACTCACCGCCAAGCAGGACCAGTACGCCCAGTACGCGAAGTAAGCCCAGTACCCCCAGCTGACCCGGTAGGCCCGTGACGGGCGCCTCCGCCGCACGTTGTGTGGGGGGACGGGGTGCGGCCGTAAGGGGAGGACGGGGCGATGGCGGGGGCGGGCATGGGCAGGCGCATGGGCAGGCGGCGGTTTCTGACGGCCGCGGGGACAGTCGGGGTCAAGGCGCTCACCGGGACCGCGGTCGCGGGCAGCGCGGCGGGGCTCGACCGGGTCAGCGCGGCCGGGTACGTCGACGTACAGCTGCTGAACATCACCGATCTGCACGGGTACCTGAGCGCGCCCCCGGCCCGGGACGCGGTGATCGCGGGGGCGGACGGGGCGACGTACACCGTCGGCGGGGTCGCCTACATGGCCACGCATCTGCAGCGGCTGCGGGCCGGGTGGGCGAACTCCTTCTTCTTCGCTCCGGGCGATCTGTTCTCGGGGTGGGAGTTCCCCGCCTTCAGCCTGTCGGACGAGCCGACGATCGAGGCGCTGAACCGGCTGGGGCTGAACTTCGCGACCGCCGGGAACCACGAGTTCGACCGGACGCCCGGCTTCCTGGTGGAGCACATGCAGCGCGGCGCGGGCGCCGGGGTCGAGGGGGCGGGGATCACCCACTCCTTCCCGGACTCGGCGGGACGGCCCTTCCACGGCGCGGACTTCCGTTACTACAGCGCGAACGTGACGGCCACGGGCCAGGACGGTACGGGCGGTACGGGCGGTACGGAGGCGCCCGTACTGCCCCCGTACCACGTCGAGTGGGTGAGCGCGCCGGGCGGGCGGCGGCTGCCGATCGGGTTCATCCACCTGACCGCGCTGGGCACGGAAGGGTTCCCGAACTCCTTCCAGCCCGGCCTGCGGACGGCGGACGAGGTGGCCACCGCCGACCGGTGCGCGGCGCTGCTGAAGGCGCAGGGCGTCAACGCCATCGTGCTGAGCATGCACGACGGGGCGGTGGCCGGGGACGCCTTCGACTCGGGGACCGCGCCGAGCGGTCCGGCGTACGAGCTGGCGCTGCGGGTGTCGGCGGACATCGACGCGATCGTGACCGGGCACTGGCACCGGGCCTTCACCATGATGCTGCCGGACCCGGCCGGACGGCCGCGGCCGTTTGTGGAGGCGGGCTGTCACGGGCAGATCGTCAACGAGATCACGCTGCGGCTCGATCCGGACACGGGCGCGGTGGTCCGCGAGCTGACCACCTCGACCAATCACCCCAACACCCGTGACGTGCCCGCCGATCCGGGGCTGCGGGAGGTGGTGGACCACTGGGAGGGGTACGCGCGCCAGCGGGCCGGCCTGACCATCGGGCGCCAGCGGGCCCCCTTCCAGCGGCGGCTCTCGGCGGCCGGGGAGAGCACGATGGGGAACCTGGTGGCCGACTGGGCGCTGTGGGCGGCCGGGCAGGCGCCGGACCCCTTCGACACCAGCCCCAGGCCCGTGCCCGCCCCTGCTCCCGCCGACCTGGCGCTGATCGCGCTCGCGCCGCGGCTGGGCCGCAGCGTGATCAACACGGACCTGGTGGCGGCGCCCGGAGAGGACATCGTCACCTTCGAACGGGCCTGGCGGGCGGTGGGGTACGGGAACCCCCTCGTCACGGCCTCGGTCAGCGGGGCGCAGCTGCACGACGCGCTGGAGCAGCAGTGGGCGCCGGACGCGCGGGGCGCCCTGACCTACGCGCCGCTCGCGGTGTCGGCGAACGTCCGCTACTCCTTCGACCCGGACCGCCCCGCCGGGGACCGGGTCGCGCCCGCGGACGTCCTGATCGGCGGCGCGGCGCTGCGGCCGGAGGCGGTGTACCGGGTGGTGACCACGTCGTACACGCTGACCGGGCAGGACGGCTACCCGGCGCTGGGCGGATTCCGCGAACCGGTGCGGCACCGGCGGGACATGGAGAGCTTCACCGCGTACGTCGCCTCGCTCGGCACCCTGGAAGCCGCACCGACGGGCCGGGTGACCGCGAAGGGCGGGGCCTCGGTCCTGCCGGGCCGGGCGGGCCGGCTGATGCCGCTCGACGCACCGGTGACGGAGCTGCCGACGCCCGTCGCGGCGGCGGAGGAAGCCGCCCGCGACACGGGCCGACGGCCGGTCTGCTGAGGGCCGGTCTACTGAGGGCGGGTCTGCCGAGGGCCGGTCCGCTGAGGGCGGAGGTCAGTTCCGGGACAGGTGGCGGGCGAGCACGTCGAGGGCGTCGGCGACCTCCCTGAGCTGCTCGGGGGCAGGGTTCCCGAGAGCCGCGGCGAGGGCGTCCTCGATGGTGGTGGACCGGACCTCGGCCACCCGGCCAGACACCTCGGGGGCCTGACGGACCAGCAGGCGGCGCCGGTCATCGGGGTCGGGGGCGGTGATGACGGCGCCCGCTTCCTTGAGCCGGGCGACGGCGGTGGAGACCTGACTCTGCGGCAGCCCGGTGCGGGCGGCGATCTCCCCCACGGCGCTGTCGGGGTGCGCGGACACGTCGCTGGCCACGATGAGGACGGACCGGACGCTGCCGCCGTGGCGCAGCTCTCCCCCCTCGGGCTGGGGCATGGCCCCTTCGCCGATCTTCATGAGGGTGCGGCCCAGATCGCGATCCCGGACATGATGAGCGGCCTCGGCGCCACGCTCGACCAGACGCTCTGGGTGGTCAGCGGCTACGCCCTGACCCTCTCGGCCCTGATCATCACGGCGAGCCGGCTCGGCGACCTGCACGGTCCACGGACCCTGTTCGCCGCGGGACTCACGGTGTTCACCCTGGCCGGCATCGGCTGGCGCTGGATCTTCCTCGTGAACGTGCCGATCGGCATCGCGGCGCTCGCCCTGACGTTCCTGGTGGTCCCGGACATCCGGACCTCCCGCGCCCACCGCTTCGACCTGACCGGTGTCCTGCTCTCCGGCGCCGCCCTGTTCTGCCTGGCCTTCGGTCTCCAGGAGGGGCAGAACCACCACTGGGGGGCCGGGATATGGGTGCTGCTGGCCGCCGGGGCGACCCTGGCCGCCGGGTTCCTGTTCCACCAGAGCCGCCGTCAGGACCGCGAGCCGCTGATCCCCTTCGCCCTCTTCCGGGACCGCAACTTCACCGCGATGACGGCGCTGGTCGGCCTGATCTCGGTCGCCATGCTGGGGCTGGTGCTGCCGTTCAACCTCTACCTCCAGTCCGTACTGGGGCTCAGCGCCATCAAGGCGGGCCTGGTCCTCGCCCCCTCCTCGCTGGTGTCGATGACGGTGGGGCCCTTCGCAGGGCGGCTTGCCGACCGGATCGGCGGCAAGTACGTCCTGCTCGCCGGGGTCGCCTGCTACGGCGCGGGCATCGTCGCCATCGCCCCGATGTCCACGGAGGCCATGCGCCACGTGCCACCGCACCTGGCCGGCGCCGCCTCCGGGGTCAACAACACGGTCCGGCAGATCGGTTCGGTGGTGGGCGCGGCCGCGGTCGGCGCGCTGCTCCAGGGCCGCCTCGCCGCGGAGCTGGCCACCGGCAAGACCTACGCGGTCGCCTTCACCGCCACCCTGCACACCACCGCGATCCTGCCGATCGCCGTCCTGATCGCCGGAGCGGCCGTCTGCCTCATGCTCCGCGACCGGGTCACGGCCCCGGCCGCACCGGCCGCCGAGGCCGCCCCCGTTGGGGGTGCTCGGACCGGCCAACCCGCCGCACTCTCACGGTAATCCTAAGATATGGCCTGTTTGTCTTGATTGAGTAATCTTGGGCGTTTTGCTAGAAATTGCTCGGTCTGCGGGCCAGAGTGTGGATTCCCGGCAGCAAGCCGGGAACCCGCACGTTCTTGAGGTGACATCTCCATGTCTGCTTCGCGCACCACTCGTCGCGTCTTCGCCACCGTCGTGGCCTCCGTCGCCGTCCTCGGCACCGCCGCCCTCCCGGCCGCGGCCTCCACCGGTGGCCACGACCACGGTCACGGTACGGGCAAGCACTCCACCGTCATGATCGGCCAGGTGCAGCACGAAAGCCCCGGCCGCGACGACCGCACCAACCGCAGCCTCAACGGCGAGTGGGTCGAGGTGAAGAACACCGGCAAGAAGCCGGTCAACCTGCGCGGTTACACGCTCACCGACAAGCAGGGCAACACCTACCGCTTCCACGGCATGACCCTCGCCGGTCACTCCAGCGTCAAGGTGCACACCGGCAGGGGCAAGAACACCGCCCACGACGTGTACCAGAACCGGACCCACCACGTCTGGGACAAGCGCGACTCGGCCACCCTGCGCAACGACCACAACCGCATTCTCGACAGCAAGTCCTGGGGCAAGAAGGGCCGTTAGTCCCGCCAGTCCAGCCGCAGTCCACCACGCGCCGGGCCCCCGCCCCTTCAGGGACGGGGGCCCGGCGCGTGGTGCTGCATCCGCCGGGCGTCAAGCCGCGCGATGCCCTCCCTTTATCTCGGCCGTACATCCTGAGGACGCCGCGCCGCCGATCCCCGGGCGCGCCCCCTTCCTCCGGAGGTTCCTGATGCCCCGTCGCCTCACCGCCATGCTCGTCCCGGCCGTCACCGCCGTCACCGCGCTCGTCGCCCTCGCGGGGCCCGCGTCCGCGGCCCCGGCCGACAAGCCGCAGGTGCTGAGCAGTTGGACGCAGACCAGCGCGGCGAGCTACAACGCGTGGCTGTCGGCCCGCGGGAACCAGGGCGCCTGGGCGGCGTACGGCTTCGACTGGTCGACCGACTACTGCTCCTCCTCCCCCGACAACCCGTTCGGATTCCCCTTCGCGACGTCCTGCGCGCACCACGACTTCGGCTACCGCAACTACAAGGCGGCCGGCACCTTCGCCGCGAACAAGTCCCGGCTCGACGACATGCTGTACGCCGACCTCAAGCGGGTCTGCTCCGCCTACTCGGGCGTGAAGAAGGCCTCCTGCGACTCCACCGCCTGGACCTACTACCAGGCGGTCAAGGCCTTCGGGAACTCCCCGGCGGTCGACGGCGGCGCCGCGGCCTGACAGCCCACCGCCTGACGCCCCGGAACCGGCGGACCGGTCGGCACGTCCCTACCGTGCCGACCACCGCCGTGCTCCGAAGGGGGACCGAGGACGATGCGCCGTACCGTCGCCACCACCACGATCACCGCGACCGCCGCCGTGCTGCTCGCCGGATGCGGGACCGCGCCCGGCCGCGGGGGCGGGCCCGCCGCCATCGCGCCGGTCGCCAGCGCGAACGCGCCCTGTCCCGTATCCCGCAACGAGCCCGGCGCCGGGCAGGCCCCGCCGACCACGATCGACGGCACGCCCGCCAACACCCCCGAAGGGACGCGCCTTTCGCAGGCCATCGGGGAACAGGGCCGCGGCGCCTTCGCCGACGTCTACTCCACCCAGGTCACCGACTCACCGCCGGGCCGGGTGGCGCTCTGCGTCACCGACCTGGCCCGGGGCCGTCTCCTGGTCCTGGCCGCCCACCGGGCGGACCCGGGCGCCGATCCGGCCCGCGCCGACCTCTACCTCGCCCGCTTCACGCACAAGGACCTGGTGGCCGCGGCGGGGCGGATCGTCCGACTGCGCGACGCGCTGCCGGTCTACGCCGCCTACCCGAGCGGCGACGCGAACGGCGTCTACGTGCTCACGAGTGCCGAGGGCGTCGCCTCCGCGGAGTTCAAGTCCCGGCTGGAGCGCGCCGCGGGCGAAGGCATCTCCGTCACCCTGACCGAGGGCGCCCCCACGAGTGCGACGACGCCGTCCCCGCGGTAGCACGGGACGAAACGCTTGAGGAACCGCTTGAGGAACCGCTTGAGAAGCGCTTGAGGAGCGGTCGAGGCGGGGACGGTGGCCGCTGGAGCCGACCGCTCCCCCGGGGGCCCGCACCCGTATGATCGCCCTGACTTGACGATCTGATGACCTGTCGATGACCACGAGCAGGGGGAAATCACGTGGAGACCGCCCGTCTGGCCTCGCTCATCGCCGCCACCGTCACCATGGGACTGGTCAGCGGGCTGTTCTACGCCTTCGCCGTCGCGGTGATGCCGGGGCTCAAGCGCTCCGACGACCGCACGCTCATCACGGTCATGCAGCGGATCAACGTGGCCATCCTCAACGGATGGTTCGTCCTCGGCTACATCGGCGCCTTCCTCTTCACCGCGCTGGCCCTGGGCCTGCACCTGACCTCCGACGGGCACGACCTGCTGGTCCCGCTGGGCGGGGCGCTGACCTGCTACATCCTGTCGATGGGCGTGACGAACCGAGTGAACATCCCGCTGAACAACGCGCTGGAGAAGGCGGGCCCGGTCGAGCGGATCGCGGACCCGGGCGCCGTGCGCCGTGCCTTCGAGGGGCCCTGGGTGCGCGCCAACGTATGGCGGACGCTGCTGTGCACGGCGGCGCTGGGGTTCCTGGCGTGGGCGCTGGTGCTGCACGGAACCGCCACCGCCTGAGGCAGAAGCTGCCGGCGATGGCGGTGGCGGTTCGGCGTACGGCGGTCAGCGGGTGGCGCGGCCGTACAGGAGCAGGGCACGGGAGAGAGCCGTGAGGGCGACCGTGCACAGCAGGGTGCGCACGATGTTGGTGGAGACCCAGGTGGTCTTGAACTTTTCGACGATCGAGAAGTCGGTCATCTTCAGGGCGTCGCCGGCGTCGGCCAGCTCGTTGTTCAGCGGGATGTTGACGCTGAAGGTGATCAGCAGGACGACGAAGTAGGCGACGGCCGCGGCGGCGACCCAGATCGCCACGTTGCGGCGGCCCTTGCGGAACTCGACGATCGCCGAGACGACCGCCGCCACCAGCGCGAGCATGAAGGCCATGCCGAAGACGGGGCTGCCGTCGATGACCGAGTTGAAGTTCTGCATCGCCGTGACGTAGGTCCGGTCGTCCGCCTTGGCCAGGCCCGGCATCACCGAGACGTCGAAGGCGAAGAACAGACCCGCCATCAGTCCGACGAGGACGGTCGAGACGAGGAGCAGGACGGTGGGGAACTTGCCGCGCTCGGCAGCCGCCACAGGTGCGGGCTGGCCCGCGTACGGCTGCTGCTGCGGCTGCTGGTACTGGTTCGGGCTACCGGCCGGATTGTGGGTCATGGGTGCGTCCTTTGGTGGTGGTCGGAGGTGCTGCCTGCCCTCGGCTCGGACATCCGATCGTGGCATCCCCCGGGACCCCCGGCCATGGCGTTTCCACCGGCCCTCAAGCGTTCTTCGAGGGCCGGTGGCGTTTTCTGTTCGGCTGCGGCGGAATCAGTAGCGGTAGTGGTCCGGCTTGTACGGGCCGTTGACGTCCACACCTATGTACGAGGCCTGCTCCGGGCGCAGGGTGGTGAGCTTGACGCCGAGCGCGTCGAGGTGGAGGCGGGCGACCTTCTCGTCCAGGTGCTTGGGCAGCACGTAGACGTCGATCGGGTACTCCTCGGGCTTGGTGAACAGCTCGATCTGGGCCAGGGTCTGGTCCGCGAAGGAGTTGGACATGACGAAGGACGGGTGACCGGTCGCGTTGCCGAGGTTCAGCAGACGGCCCTCGGAGAGGACGATCAGGACCTTGCCGTCGGGGAACTTCCAGGTGTGGACCTGCGGCTTGACCTCGTCCTTGACGATGCCGTCGATCTTCGCGAGACCGGCCATGTCGATCTCGTTGTCGAAGTGGCCGATGTTCCCGACGATGGCCTGGTGCTTCATCCGGGCCATGTCGGCGGCCATGATGATGTCCTTGTTGCCGGTCGTGGTGATGAAGATGTCGGCCGTTTCCACCACGTCGTCGAGCGTCGCGACCTGGAAGCCGTCCATGGCCGCCTGGAGGGCGCAGATCGGGTCGATCTCGGTGACGATGACGCGCGCGCCCTGGCCGCGGAGCGACTCGGCACTGCCCTTGCCGACGTCGCCGTAGCCGAAGACCACGGCCGTCTTGCCGCCGATGAGGACGTCGGTGGCACGGTTGATGCCGTCGATGAGGGAGTGGCGGCAGCCGTACTTGTTGTCGAACTTCGACTTGGTGACGGCGTCGTTCACATTGATCGCCGGGAACAGCAGCGCGCCCTCGCGGTGCATCTCGTACAGGCGGTGCACGCCGGTGGTGGTCTCCTCGGAGACGCCGCGGATCTCGGCGGCCAGCGCGGACCAGTCGATGGAGCTGCGCCCCAACAGCTCGAAGACCAGGCGCAGTTCCTCGTTGTCGGCGGTCGACGGGTCGGGGACCGCGCCGGCCTTCTCGAACTCGACGCCCTTGTGGACCAGGAGCGTCGCGTCACCGCCGTCGTCGAGGATCATGTTCGGGCCGGAGTGGCCCGGCCAGATCAGCGCCTGCTCGGTGCACCACCAGTACTCCTCCAGGGTCTCGCCCTTCCAGGCGAAGACCGGTATGCCCGCCGGGTTCTCCTGCGTGCCGGTCGGGCCGACCGCGACGGCGGCGGCCGCGTGGTCCTGGGTGGAGTAGATGTTGCAGGACACCCAGCGGACCTCCGCGCCCAGCGCGACGAGGGTCTCGATCAGCACGGCCGTCTGCACGGTCATGTGCAGGGAACCGGTGATACGGGCACCCGCGAGCGGCTGCGAGGGGGCGTACTCCTTGCGGATCGACATCAGACCGGGCATCTCGTGCTCGGCCAGGGTGATTTCCTTGCGGCCGAAATCCGCGAGCGAGAGGTCTGCGACCTTGAAGTCCATGGGGGTCTACTCCGTGATGGTGGTGGCTGGGGTGCCGGAAGGGAGGGCCTGGCGCGCGTCCAGGTCCAGGTCCAGGTTCTGATGGATCTCTAGAGTCGCGGTGGACTTGTTGAGGGTGATGTAGTGCAGGCCGGGCGCCCCTTCGGCGAGCAGCCGCTCCGCCATCCGGGTGGCGTACTCGACGCCGATGCGGTGGCCGTCGCCGGGGCTGTCCTTGGCCGCTTCGAGGCGCCGGGCGAGGTCTGCGGGGAAGCGGGCGTCGCTCAGTTCGGAGAAGCGCTGGATCTGCCGGAAGTCGGTCGCGGGCATGATCTCGGGGATGACCGGGGTCAGGCAGCCCACCGAGCACAGCCGGTCGCGCAGCCGCAGGTAGTCCTCGACGTGGAAGAACATCTGGGTGATGGCGTAGTCCGCGCCCGCCCGGCACTTGGCGGCGAAGTGCCGGATGTCCTCGTCCCAGGAGGGCGAGCGGGGGTGGCGCTCGGGGAACGCCGCCACGCCGACCGTGAAGTCCCCCAACTGCCGGATGAGCGATACCAGTTCATGGGCGTGGGTTAGTCCGTCGGGGTGCGCCGTCCAGTCCCCCTTGGGGTCGCCGGGCGGGTCGCCGCGCAGGGCCAGCACGTCACGGATGCCCGCGTCGGCGTACTGCCCGATGATGTGGCGCAGCTCGGCCACCGAGTGCCCGACGGCGGTGAGGTGGGCGACCGGGCGCAGCGTGGTCTCGGCGGCGATGCGCTTGGTGACCTCGACGGTCCGGTCCCGGGAGGAGCCGCCCGCGCCGTAGGTGACGGAGACGAAGGAGGGCGCGAAGGGCTCGATCCGGCGGATGGCGTTCCACAGGATGCGTTCCCCCGCGTCCGTCTTCGGCGGGAAGAACTCGAAGGAGAAGCTCTGCCGGCCCTGGGCCAGCAGTTCGCGGACGCCAAGCGTGGCCGGGGCGGACGTGCGGGGGCGTTCGGCGGGGGCGGTGAGGGCCGCTGTAGCGGTCAGGGTGGCCGGCATGTCTGTCTCCTTTCTCAGCGTGCGTTGAAGTACTTCGCTTCGGGGTGGTGGATGACGATCGCGTCGGTGGACTGTTCGGGGTGGAGCTGGAACTCCTCGGAGAGGTGGACCCCGATGCGTTCCGGCTGGAGCAGCTCGGCGATCTTGGCCCGGTCCTCCAGGTCGGGGCAGGCCCCGTACCCGAGGGAGAAGCGCGCGCCCCGGTACTTCAGGTCGAACATGTCCTCCACGCGGGCGGGGTCCTCGCCCGCGTAGCCGAGTTCGGCGCGGACCCGGGCGTGCCAGTACTCGGCCATGGCCTCGGCGAGCTGGACGGACAGGCCGTGCAGTTCGAGGTAGTCGCGGTAGGCGTCGGCGGCGAACAGCTTGGCGGTGGCCTCACCGATCTTCGAGCCGACCGTGACGACCTGGAGCCCGATCACATCAGTCTCCCCCGACTCTTCGGGGCGGAAGAAGTCGGCGAGGCACAGGCGGCGGCCGCGGCGCTGGCGGGGGAAGGTGAACCGGGTCCGCTCGTTGCCCTGGTCGTCCAGGATGATCAGGTCATCGCCCTTGGACACGCACGGGAAGTAGCCGTAGACCACGGCCGCTTCCAGAAGGTTCTCCGTGTGCAGCTTGTCGAGCAGTCCGCGCAGCCGCGGGCGGCCCTCGCTCTCGACCAGTTCCTCGTACGTCGCCCCGCCCGCCCGGGCCTGCTTGAGCCCCCACTGCCCCTTGAACAGCGCGCCCTCGTCCAGCCAGGACGCGTAGTCCTTCAGCGGAATCCCCTTGACCACCCGAGTCCCCCAGAACGGCGGGGCCGGGATCCGGTTGTCGATGGCTACGTCGGAGCGTACGGATCCCAGCTCGGGGATGTCCTCGATCTCCACCTCGGGCACCGCTTCCCGCTTGGCCACGCGGCGCTGCTTGAGGGGCGGGAGTTCCGCTCCGGCGACGCCCCGCTTGATGCCCATGAGGGCGTCCATGAGGCGCAGGCCTTCGAAGGCGTCGCGGGCGTAGCGGACTTCGCCTTCGTAGATTTCGTGGAGGTCCTGTTCGACGTAGGCGCGGGTCAGGGCGGCGCCGCCGAGGATGACGGGGTAGTCGGCGGCCAGCTTGCGCTGGTTCAGCTCCTGGAGGTTCTCCTTCATGATCACCGTGGACTTCACCAGCAGCCCCGACATCCCGATCACGTCCGCGCGGTGCTCGACCGCCGCCTCCAAAATCGCCGAGACCGGCTGCTTGATCCCGATGTTGACCACGTTGTAGCCGTTGTTCGACAAAATGATGTCGACCAGGTTCTTCCCGATGTCATGAACATCCCCGCGGACCGTGGCCAGCACGATCGTGCCCTTCCCGTCCGCGTCGGTCTTCTCCATGTGCGGCTCCAGATACGCCACCGCCGTCTTCATCACCTCCGCCGACTGGAGGACGAACGGGAGCTGCATCTGACCGGAGCCGAACAGCTCACCAACGACCTTCATGCCCTCCAGCAGGGTGTCGTTGACGATGTCCAGGGCGGGGCGGCTCTCCAGAGCCTCGTCCAGGTCCCTCTCCAGGCCGTTCTTCTCGCCGTCGATGATCCGCCGCTGCAACCGCTCGTCCAGCGGCAGGGCGAGGAGCTCCTCCGCCCGCCCCGCCTTCAACGACTTCGTGTTCACACCCTCGAACAGGGCCATCAGCTTCTGCAGCGGGTCATACCCCTCCGCACGCCGGTCATAGATCAGGTCGAGAGCGGTGGTGACCTGCTCCTCGTCAAACCGCGCGATCGGGAGGATCTTCGACGCATGCACGATCGCCGAGTCCAGGCCCGCCTTGACGCACTCGTCCAGGAAGACGGAGTTCAGCAGGACGCGGGCGGCCGGGTTCAGGCCGAAGGAAATGTTCGACAGGCCGAGGGTGGTCTGGACGTCGGGGTGGCGGCGCTTCAGCTCACGGATCGCCTCGATCGTCGCGATACCGTCACCCCGCGACTCCTCCTGACCCGTGCAGATCGTAAAGGTGAGGGTGTCGATGAGGATGTCCGACTCCCGGATCCCCCAGTTCCCCGTCAGATCCGCGATCAGCCGCTGCGCGATCGCCACCTTGTGCTCGACCGTCCGCGCCTGACCCTGCTCATCGATCGTCAACGCGATCAACGCCGCACCATGCTCCTGCGCCAGCCGCGTCACCTGCGCGAACCGCGACTCCGGACCATCCCCGTCCTCGTAGTTCACCGAGTTGATCACCGCACGCCCGCCCAGACGCTCCAAACCCGCCTTGATCACGGGAACCTCGGTCGAGTCCAGAACGATCGGCAGCGTCGACGCCGTCGCGAACCTGCCCGCCAGCTCATCCATGTCCGCCACACCATCCCGGCCGACATAGTCCACACACAGATCCAGCATGTGCGCACCCTCACGGATCTGGTCCCGGACCATCTCCACACAGTCGTCCCAACGCGCCTCCAGCATCGCGTCCCGGAACTTCTTCGACCCGTTCGCGTTCGTCCGCTCACCGATCGCCATGAACGCGAGGTCCTGACGGAACGGAACCGTCTGGTAGAGGGACGAGGCACCCGGCTCGGGGGCGGGTTCGCGCCCGGTGATGGCCGCGCCCCGGACCCGCTCGACCACCTGGCGCAGGTGCTCGGGCGTCGTACCGCAGCAGCCGCCGACCAGCGAAAGACCGTACTCGCGGACGAACGACTCCTGGGCGTCGGCGAGTTCTTCGGCCGAGAGCGGGTAGTGGGCGCCGTCCTTGGTCAGCACGGGCAGGCCGGCGTTGGGCATGCAGGAAATCGGGATACGGGCGTTGCGCGCGAGGTAGCGCAGGTGCTCGCTCATCTCCGCCGGGCCCGTCGCGCAGTTCAGCCCGATCATGTCGACGCCCAGCGGCTCCAGCGAGGTCAGGGCCGCGCCGATCTCCGAACCCAGCAGCATCGTGCCGGTCGTCTCCACCGTCACCGAGCAGATCAGCGGCACCGACACACCCAGCGCGTCCATCGCCCGCCGCGCACCGATGATCGAGGACTTCGTCTGCAGCAGATCCTGCGTCGTCTCCACCAGCAGCGCGTCCGCACCACCCGTGATCAGACCCTCGGCGTTGATCTGGTAGGCATCGCGGATGGTGGAGTACCGGATGTGGCCCAGGGTGGGGAGCTTCGTACCCGGGCCCATGGAGCCCAGCACCCAGCGCTGCTGACCGGTCGATGCCGTGAACTCGTCCGCGACCTCGCGGGCGATCCGCGCGCCCGACTCCGACAGCTCGAAGTTCCGGTCGAGGATCTCGTATTCGGCGAGCGCGGCGTGGTTCGCGCCGAAGGTGTTCGTCTCGACGCAGTCCACGCCCACCGAGAAGTAGGCCTCGTGCACCGAGCGCACGATGTCGGGGCGCGTCACGTTCAGGACCTCGTTGCAGCCCTCCAGCTGCTGGAAGTCCTCCATGGTCGGGTCCTGCTCCTGGAGCATGGTGCCCATGGCGCCGTCCGCGACCACCACCCGGGTGGCCAGCGCCCGGCGCAGGGCGTCCGCGCGCTCCTGCGCGGTCATGCGTGTCTGCGCGGTCATGCGTCCCTGCGCGTCCGTCGTCATGTCAGCCGTCCCAGTTCCGGTGCGAGCAGGTCGGCGGTGCGGTCGCCGTACACCGCGCGGACGGTGTCGACGAGGGCCGCGGGCCGGACCTCGTACGACTGCGAGCCCACCGCGGCGAGGACGAGGGCGGACATCGCGCAGCCCAGCTGCGCCGCGGTCTCCAGCGGCAGGTGCCAGCTGACGGCGGCCAGGAAACCGGAGCGGAAGGCGTCGCCGACGCCGGTGGGGTCCTCGGGCGTGATGCCAGGGACGGCGCGCACGGTGATCGTCGGGTCGCCCTGGCGGTCGATGCGGACGCCCTGGGCGCCGAGGGTGGTGACCCAGGTGCCGACCCGGTCGAGGACGTCGGAGTGGCTCCACTCGGCGCGTTCGCGCAGCAGGGCGGACTCGTACTCGTTGGTGAACAGCCAGGCCGCGCCGTCCACCAGGGTGCGCACCTGGGCGCCGGAGAGGCGGGCGAGCTGCTGGGAGGGGTCGGCGGCGAAGGGGATGCCCAGCGCGCGAGCCTGGTCGGTGTGGTGGACCATCGCCGCCGGGTCGTTCGGGGAGACGAGGATCAGATCGAGGGGGGCGCGGGCGTGCAGGGCGCGCAGGTCGATCCGGTCGGCCTCGGCCATGGCGCCCGCGTAGAACGAGGCGATCTGGTTCGAGTCCTGGTCGGTCATGCACATGAAGCGGGCGGTCTGGCGGTCGTCGGAGACGTACACCGCGCTGGTGTCGACGCCGTGGTCCTTGAGCCAGACCTCGTACTCGGCGAAGTCGGCGCCGACGGCGCCCGCGAGGAGCGGGGCGAGGCCCAGTCCGCCGAGCCCGTAGGAGATGTTGGCCGCCACTCCGCCCCGCCGGACCTCCAGCGTGTCGACGAGGAAGGACAACGAGACGTGTTCCAGCTGGTCGGGGAGCAGCTGGTCGACGAACCGGCCCGGGAAGGCCATGAGGTGATCTGTGGCGATGGATCCGGTCACCGCGATACGCACGTGGACTCCTGTGAGCTGATCTCGATGTCGGCGGGGCGAAGGGCGAAGGGCGAAGGGGGCGATACGAGTGAGGCGGGGTGCTCAGAGGCCGGCGGCGGCCTTGAGGGCCTCGGCGCGGTCGGTGCGCTCCCAGGTGAAGTCGGGGAGTTCGCGGCCGAAGTGGCCGTAGGCGGCGGTCTGCGCGTAGATCGGGCGCAGCAGGTCGAGGTCGCGGATGATCGCGGCGGGGCGGAGGTCGAAGACCTGGGAGATGGCCTCTTCGATGCGGTCGGAGGGCACGGTGTGGGTGCCGAAGGTCTCGACGAAGAGACCGACGGGCTCGGCCTTGCCGATCGCGTAGGCGACCTGGACCTCGCAGCGGGTCGCGAGACCGGCGGCGACGACGTTCTTGGCGACCCAGCGCATGGCGTAGGCGGCCGAGCGGTCGACCTTGGACGGGTCCTTGCCGGAGAAGGCGCCGCCGCCGTGACGGGCCATGCCACCGTAGGTGTCGATGATGATCTTGCGGCCGGTGAGGCCGGCATCGCCCATCGGGCCGCCGATCTCGAAGCGCCCGGTCGGGTTGACCAGCAGCCGGTAGCCCTCGGTGTCCAGCTTGATGCCGTCCTCGGCCAGCTGCCCCAGGACGTGCTCGACGACGAGTTCGCGGATGTCGGGGGTCAGCAGCGCGTCGAGGTCGATGTCGGCGGCGTGCTGGGTGGAGACGACGACGGTGTCCAGGCGGACCGCCTTGTCGCCGTCGTACTCGATGGTGACCTGGGTCTTGCCGTCGGGGCGCAGGTAGGGGATCGCGCCGTTCTTGCGGACCTCGGAGAGGCGGCGCGAGAGCTTGTGGGCCAGGTGGATCGGGAGTGGCATCAGCTCCGGGGTCTCGTCGCAGGCGTAGCCGAACATCAGGCCCTGGTCGCCCGCGCCCTGCTTGTCCAGCTCGTCCTCATCGCCCTCGACCCGGCTCTCGTACGCCGTGTCCACGCCCTGCGCGATGTCCGGGGACTGCGCGCCGATGGAGACCGAGACGCCGCAGGAGGCACCGTCGAAGCCCTTGCTGGAGGAGTCGTAGCCGATCTCCAGGATCTTCTCGCGGACGATGGCCGCGATCGGGGCGTACGCCTGGGTCGTCACTTCACCGGCTATGTGGACCAGGCCCGTGGTGATCAGCGTCTCGACGGCCACGCGGGAGGCGGGGTCCTCCCGAAGCAGGGCGTCGAGGATGGCGTCGCTGATCTGGTCGGCGATCTTGTCGGGGTGGCCCTCGGTGACGGACTCCGAGGTGAACAGGCGGCGGGACATGTCACTCCTGATGGCTGTTGGGTACGTACGGTCGGGTGCGGGAAAGGGGTCGGCGGGTGGGCGGGCGGGCCGGGGTCGGACAAAGAGAATCGGGTGAAGAGAGGTGTCCCCGATCGATCTTGTGCCATGGCGGAAGCGGGAGGCGAGCCGCGCCCGGATACCCCCGACACGTTCGTGACATCGGAATCTGATGCATCATCAGCACCGATCCGGGCGCGGGCGCCTCAGAGGCTGCGGATCGCGGACTCGGCATGCCGCTTGGCCAGTTGGAGGACGGACAGGCTCTCGCGGCCGAGCGTCGCGCGTACGTGGGCGCGCGCCCGGGGCAGGTCGGCCGCCGGCCCCAGCACCCGCTCGACGTCCGCCGCGCGCAGCAGCACGCTGTGCTGGGAGATCACCGTCACGCCCGTCTCGTCGGGCAGTACGGACCACTCCCCGGTGTGTGCCTCGATCAGCGGCGGTGTCCTCGTCTGCTTGTGGACGATCCGGGAGGCGTGCGGGAAACAGATCCGTACGGACTCGGTGGCCTGCGGGGGTCCGCCGCCCTCGGCGCGGGTCTCCATGCGGAGGCACTGCACCCCGGGGACGTCCTCCCGGACCTCCGCGCGGGCGACGTGCGGGACCCGGCCGGGCCAGTCGGCCACCCCGTACAGGAAGTCGTAGACCAGCTCGGCCGGGCCGTGCACCCGGACGGAGTCCTCGAAGCCGAGCAGCAGCCCGTCGATTTCGCGCCACCGCTCGGCATTCTCCTTGAGCTGTTCCAGCTCGGCCCGGCTGTTGGTGTCGGTCGCGAGCAGCAGCCAGGCGACGTCGCCCGGCGGGCCGGCAGCCACGGTGAACTCGTGCTCCAGGCGCAGCCTGCTGCGCCCGGCGCCACACGGCTCGACGGTCCAGGTCCCGGCCATGCTGACGGCGGGCGCGGCGGACCCGGCGAACCCTGCGGACCCGGCGGGAAGTTCCTGGAGGAACTCGATCCGCGTCCGCGCGCTGTCCAGGGTGCGGTGCGAGAGCGCCGATCTGACGCTCCCGTTGGCGGTGAACCACATCCGGAACCGGTCGATGACCCCGTCGAAATCCAGCCGCTCGACATGGATGCTCGATGGCGCGATCAACGGCCACTGCGTGGTGTCCGCGATCAGCCCGTAGACCACTCCGGCCGGCGCGGTCACGTCGATCTCGTACGACGCGCGGTGCACTCGCTCACCCGACATCGGCTCAACCTCCCTGACCTGTGCCCCGACCCTCCTCCCCGCCGCCGGAGGGCTACCGGAAGTGCGCTTGAGGAAGGGTCGGGACGGGTCGGGACGGCATGGCCGGATTTCGCTGGCATCAGGTGCCCATCAGGTGCTCCGGCCCTGTTCGATCCGGACCGCCACGGCCTCGGCCAGCGTCGCGATCGTGGGGGTCTCGTAGATCTGGCGCAGCCGGAGTTCGACGCCGTAGGTGCGGGAGAGGTGGAGGAGCATGTGGTGGGCCGCCAGGGAGTCGCCGCCCAGCTCGAAGAAGCTGGCTTCCAGCGGGGGGTCGGTGATCTTGAGAAGGGTCGCCCAGACCGCGCGTACCTCGTCCAGGACCGTGCGCAAGCCGTCGTGGTGTGTGAGGAACGTGAGCGAGGTGGTCATTCTGATCTCCTTGCGGGGACACGTACGGACACATGTGAAGTCATGGGGGACACGGCTGGACATGGTCTGTGCTCGCCACTCTCGCGGCCCGTGCTCGTCCGGCCCTTGAGGGCACGTCGAGCCGCGCTGCGGCGGCCTACCGGACCCGGAAGTTCGCCATCATCCCCATGGCCGAGTGGTCCAGCAGGTGGCAGTGGTAGACGTACGTCCCGCGGTACGAGGCGAAGGTCGCGTGCAGTGTGACGCTCTCCCCCGGGAACAGCCGGACGGTGTCCTTCAGCCCCGCCTCCGCCGGTCCGGCCGGGGCCCCGTTGCGCTCCAGCACCCGGAACTGGACCAGGTGCATGTGGAAGTTGTGCGGGATCAGCTTGTTGGCGTTGGTGACCGTCCAGACCTCCGACGTCCCGTAGGTGACGGTCTGGTCGATGCGGTTCGGATCGTAGACCTGGCCGTCCAGGAACCCCCGCGGTTCCTGGCGCCCGTCCTCGTCCATGCTCAGTACGATGCTGCGCTCGACCGCCGGCTTCGGCAGCGCGGCCACGGCGGGCAGGGTGCGCAGGGTGTCCGGCACCCGGCTCGGGTCGGCGGCCGTGCGGACGACGTCGAAGCGCAGCACCTTGCCGACCTGGTCGGGGGTGCCGGGGCCCAGGGTGTTCTCCAGGACGATCCGGGTGCCGACCGGGTAGCGGGAGAAGTCGATGACCACGTCCGCGCGCTCCGCCGGGGAGAGCCCGATGGTGTCGGTCGGGAAGGGGTGTTCCAGCAGCCCGCCGTCCGATCCGATCTGGATCATCTGGCCGCCGTCGGACAGCTTCAGCTGGAAGAAGCGCATGTTGGAGGAGTTCAGCAGCCGGAAGCGGTACTTGCGGGCCGCGACCTCGACGTACGGGCTCGGGCGGCCGTTGGCGAGGATGGTGGTGCGGCCGAAGGCGTCGTCCATGACGTAGACGAGCTGGCCGTAGGCGTCGAAGTGTGCGTCTCGCAGCGCGATGGGTATCTCGTACTGCCCGGAGGGGAGCGGCAGCGCGCGTTCCGTGTCGTCGGAGAGCAGGTAGGCGGCGGACAGGCCGCGGTAGACGTGCTCCGACTCCATGTGGTGGGCGTGGTCGTGGAACCAGAGCGGGGCGCCCGGCTGCTGGTTCGGGTAGGTGTAGGTGCGCGAGGTGCCCGGCCCGAAGGTGTCCATCGGGGAGCCGTCGTTCTCCTGGGTGACCGAGCCGCCGTGCAGGTGGACGGCGACCGGCATGGAGAGCGTGTTGCGGTGGCGGACCACCACCTTGCGGCCGCTGCGCGCGCGCAGCACCGGTCCGGGGAAGCAGCCGTCGTACGTCAGGACCTTGGCCATGGCGCCGGGCAGGATCTCCCGTGACACCTCCTTGATCGTGACGGCGTAGGTGTCCTGCCCGCCCGCGGTCGAGACCGGGGTCAGCACCGGCAGGACCGGCATCCGCACCGAGAACGGCGCCGGTACGGATACCGCGACCGCTCGGGGTTCGACGCCCGGCGCCGCGTCGGCGGCCTGAGCGGTACGGGCGTCGAGCATCGGCGTCAGCGCGCCGCCGGTGATCAGTCCGGCACCGGCCGCGGCCAGGGCGCCGCCGAGCACGCTGCGTCTGGTGACCATGCGATGTCCTCCTGGAAGGGGTGGTGGGTCGGGGGATTCCGGGGTGCGGCACGGGCGGGATCCCGGTACCGGACACGGGTGCCGCACACGGGTGTCGCGCGGCGAGTGCACCAGATGCCTCTCGCACATCACTGGAGCCCAGGTGGTGTGCGGGCGTCCGGCGTTGCGCGGGCCTTGCGTGGGCTCCGTATATCTGCTCGTGCGTACGTATGACCGCGTACGCACGACGCGTGCCGCAGAGCGCGGCCACCCGGGGGAGGCCCACCGTGGACCTGAACGATCTGCACGATCTGCGCGACTGGCTGCCGCGCGCCCTCGGGGTCGCCGAACGGTGGGGCGGCCAGTTCGGCCCGTACGAGACGCACGACGCCCACCGCGTCGGCCCCGACGCCTTCGACGAGGCCTTCGAGCGGCTCGCGAAGCGGATGGACCACAACTATCCGTTCTTCCACCCGCGTTACGCCGGACAGATGGTCAAGCCCCCGCACCCGGCGGCCGTCGTCGGCTATCTGACCGCCATGCTGTTCAACCCCAACAACCACGCCGCCGAGGGCGGGCCCGCGACCACCGAGATGGAACGCGAGGCGGTCGCCTCGCTCGCCGCCATGTTCGGCTTCGACGCGCACGTCGGGCACCTGACCACCAGCGGCACCATGGCCAACCTCGAAGCGCTCTACGTGGCGCGGCAGTTGCACCCGGACAAGGGGATCGCGTACAGCAGCGAATGCCACTACACCCACGAGCGGATGTGCCACGTCCTGGGCGTCGAGGGCCACCGGATCCCGGTCGACGGGCACGGGCGGATCGACCTCGACGCGCTGGAGGACGCCCTGCGCACCGGGCGGATCGGCACCGTCGTCGTCACCACCGGCACCACCGGGCTCGGGACCGTCGACCCGGTCCACGAGGTGGTCGCGATCGCCCGCCGCCACGGGGTGCGCGTCCACGTCGACGCGGCGTACGGCGGCTTCTACGCCATCCTCGGCCGGGCCGGGGCCGAGGGCTTCGACCCGCGGCCCTGGCGGGCCATCGCGGAGTGCGACTCGGTGGTCGTCGACCCGCACAAGCACGGGCTCCAGCCCTACGGCTGCGGGGCGGTCCTCTTCCCCGACCCGCGCGCCGGACGGCACTTCGCCCACGACTCCCCGTACACCTACTTCACCGACGCCGACCTGCACCTCGGCGAGATCAGCCTGGAGTGCTCGCGGGCGGGCGCCGCCGCGTCCGCGCTGTGGCTGACCCTGGAACTGCTCCCGCTCACCCCGGACGGCTTCGGCTCGATCCTCGCCGCGAACCGGCGGGCCGCGCTGCGCTGGGCCGATCTGATCACCGAGTCGGCCGACCTGGAGCTGTACCAGCGCCCCGACCTCGACATCGTCACCTACTTCCCGGCGACGGCGGACGGATCGCTGTCCGCGATCGACGCCGCCTCGGACCGGCTGCTGCGCGACGGCATGACGGCGGAGGCCGACCCGGTCTTCCTGAGCGTGCTGCGCGCCGACGCCGATGCCTTCGTACGGCGCCACCCGGGCGTGGTCCGCGACGCGGACGCGGCGCGCATCGTGCGCAGCGTCCTGATCAAGCCCGAGTCCGAGCACTACCTCCCGACCCTGCACGCCCGCGTGTCGGCGCTGGCCGCGCACGGCCGCGGCGCCGGTGCCGGTGCCCGCACCGGAACTCGCATCCGCACCCTCTGACCGGAGGACCCATGTCCCAGTCATCACCCTTATCCTCTCGCCCGTTGACCCGCTCGACGCTCAGCCGCTCGACCCTCACCCACCTCTCCGCGCTCCTCGCCGATGCCTTCCACCAGGACGGCCTGACCCGGTGGATGGTCCAGGACGAGCAGGAGCGCGCCGAACGGCTCCCCGGGTTCTTCCGGGCCTTCGTCGAACTGTGCGCCGACCACGGCGGGGTGCTCACCACCCCGGACGGCGACGCCGTCCTCCTCTTCCTGCCGCCGGGCGCCGAACCGGACGGGGCGCGGCTGGCGCAGGCCGCCGCGGCCCTCGGCCCGCACGCGCCGGCGCTGCACACCATCGCCGCGCTCCAGGAGGAACGGCATCCACACGGCCCGCCGCACTACTACGTCGCCTTCGCGGCGGTCCGCGCGGACCGCCAGCGGGACGGCCTGGTGTCCGGGCTGGTGGCGCGGGTGATGGCCCGCGCGGACGCCGAGGGCGTCGGCATGTACACGGAGGCCAGCTCGCCCGGCGGCGAGGCGGCGAGCCGGCGCGCCGGGTTCGAACGGGTGGGACCGGAGATCGTCCTGCCGGAGGGCGGACCCGTCCTGCGGCCGATGTGGAGGGATGCCCGATGAGGGGCGACGACCTGATCATGTCGTGGACCTCGGGCGAGGTCGCCCGGGGCGAGGTTCCGGCGGAGCACATCGGTCCGCTGCTGCAAGTGCTCATGTGGAGCCGGGAGTTCCTGGTGTCCAGCCATCCCGAACTGGGCCGCACCGGGCCCGTGTGTCCGTACACGCAGCCTGCGCTGCGCAAGGACCTCTTCCACCTGGCGCTCCCGTCGGAGGACTGCGACGACCTCGCTTCGGCGGTGGACTCCCTGCGCACCCGGCACGCGGCGCTCTCGGAGGCGCTCTCCCCCGAGGACCGCGAACTGCTCACGATCCTCCTCGTCCTGCCGGGCTTCGACCCGACGGACTCGGTGGAGCTGGACGAGCTGCAGCGCAAGGCGAAGGACGAGTTCGTCGCGGAGGGCCTGATGATCGGCCAGTTCCACCCGGTGTGCGAGGAGCCCGGCCTCTACAACGAGTCCTTCCGCCCCCTGCGCTCCCCGCTGCCGCTGCTGGCGGTCCGCAAGCTCCTGGTCTTCGACCTGCCGTTCCTGGTCGGCGACGACCTCCACATGGACCACTACCTCCAGCGCTTCGCCCCGGCCATCCCGTCCCGCATCCGCGACCAGCTGGTCAGCCGCGTGGTGGCGGCCTGACGGCCTGTTGGCTGTTGGCTGTTGGCTGTTGGCTGTTGGCCCAGGCACACGCCGACGCCCCCTCCCGCCGCCGGGCGGGAGGGGCGCGGGGTCAGTGCGGGATCAGCGCGGGGTGAGAAGGCAGAACTCGTTGCCCTCCGGGTCGGCCAGCACCGCCCACGGCACGTCGCCCTGCCCGAGGTCGACGTCGGTGGCACCGAGGGCCCGAAGCCGGTCGGCCTCGGCCGTGTGATCGTCACCGGCGTACGCGCGGAGGTCCAGGTGGATCCGGTTCTTCACGGTCTTCACGTCGGGCGTGCGGATGAATTCGAGGTACGGGCCGACCCCCTTGGCGGAGCGCAGCGCCGCCCGGTCGTCGGTCACCTCGTGCAGGGTCCAGTCCATCGCCTCTCCCCAGAACCGCGCCATGACCCGCGGATCCACACAGTCGACCACCACGGCGGCCATCGGCCCGGTGTCCCGGTACATCTCCCGGGGCTCCAGCACACAGAACTCGTTGCCCTCCGGGTCGGCCAGCACCGTCCACGGGACCTCACCCTGCCCGAGGTCAGCATCGGTGGCACCGAGAGCCCGCAGCCGCGCGACCAACTCCGCCTGATGGGCGGCGGATTGGGTGGCGAGGTCGACGTGTACCCGGTTCTTCACCGTCTTGGGCTCCGGGACGCGAATGACGTCGACAAAGAGGGCGGAGGGGTCCGGATAGGGAAGCCCGACGGGCTCGACGTTGGTCACGCCGGGCCCCTCACTGTCGATGCCCCAGCCGAGCACCTCCGCCCAGAACCGGCCGACCGCCGAGTCGTCCCGGGCGTTCATCGCAATCTGCACAAGTCGTGTTGCCATGGAGCCGACCCTATCCATGCACCGACCTGCGACGACAACCGTATTTCACCGACCTCCGGACGTCGGCCTTTCGGGTGACGACCGGACTCGGGGCCGGGGAGTCCGGGAGCGGTAGCGTCGGGGTGACGGATGACCCGGGGGGCCACGCCATGAGCACAGCAGGGGTGAGTGACCCTGAACAGGCGCTGAAGTACGCCGTTCAGCACACCCAGGATGACCGCGCGGAGGTGGTCGAGGGTGTCATCCACACCAGGCGGTCACGGTCCTGGGACCACGCAGCCGCGACCGAGACCATCCGTGACCAGATCACGCCCCGGGTGGCGGAGCTGCGCTGCATCACGGGCTCCGGGAACCTCGATCTCCCCAAGTCCCAGAACTGGTACGTGCCCGACCTCGCCGTGGTGCCGGCCGAACTGGCCAGGGGCGGCGGGGCGCTCGTACCCGACCAGACGCTCCTCGTCGTCGAGGTGACCTCGGAGTCGAACGCCGAGACCGACCGCGTCGTCAAGCGCAAGCGGTACGCCGAGTACGGCGCACCGCTGTACCTGCTCGTCGACCGGGTCGAGCGGAGCGTGAGCCTGTTCTCCGAGCCCGGCCCGCTCGGCTACACGCGCGCCGACGGCCCTCACCCCTTCGGCGTCCCGGTCCGCCTGCCCGAACCGTTCGAGGTCGTACTCGACACCTCGGGTCTCTAGGGCCGGCGCTGTCGGGCCCTACTCGAAGGAGAGGGTGCCCTGGCCGGGCTGGCTGAGGTAGTTCTGCCAGCCGGAGGAGAGGGGGAGGTTCGCGCCGAAGCTCGTACCGGAGCCGAGGTGGGTGGCTACGGTGCCGTCGGTGCCCTGGATCACCAGGTCCGCCTTGCCGTCACCGTTGATGTCGGGGAAGGACAGCCGGCCCTGACCGGCCTGGCTCAGGTAGTTCTGCCAACCCGAGGACAGGGGGATGTTCGCGCCGAAGCTCGTGCCCGAGCCGAGGTGGGTCGCGATCGTGCCGTCAGTGCCCTGGATCACCAGGTCCGCCTTGCCGTCACCGTTGATGTCGGGGAAGGACAGGCGACCCTGGCCGGGCTGGCTCAGGTAGTTCTGCCAACCCGAGGAGAGCGGGAGGTTCGCGCCGAAGCTCGTACCGGAGCCGAGGTGGGTCGCGATGGTCCCGTCAGTGCCCTGGATCACCAGGTCCGCCTTGCCGTCACCGTTGATGTCGGGGAAGGACAGGCGACCCTGGCCCGGCTGGCTCAGGTAGTTCTGCCAACCCGAGGACAGCGGCACGTTCGCACCGAAGCTCGTGCCCGAACCGTTGTTGAAACGGACGCCAATGGTGCCGTCCACGGCCTGGACCAGCAGGTCCTTGTTGCCATCGCCATTGATGTCCGCGTAATACAGACGCCCCTGACCCACACCGCCCAGGAAGTTCTGCCAGCCCGCACTGACCGTGGTACTCGCACCGAAACTCGACCCCGACCCCGGACGCAGCCCGATCGTCCCGTCCGGGCTCAACACCATCAGATCCGCCTTGCCGTCACCCGTGACATCCGCGCGGGTGGGGGCGGGAGGGTACGGGTCCGTGTGGTCGTTGCCGAGTCCGGCCAGGGGGCCGCAGGTGGGCCACGCTCCGGGGCCCTGAGAGGCAAGCACCCTTTCGGCGGTGAGGATCTGCTGCTGCTTGGTGGCCAGGTCAGCGCGGGCGGCGTAGTTCGTTCCGCCGTAGGAATTCCAGGTGCTGGCGGTGAACTGCAGCCCGCCGTAGAAGCCGTTGCCGGTGTTGATGGACCAGTTGCCGCCGCTCTCGCAGCTGGCGACCTTGTCCCAGGTGGTGACGGACGCGGCCTGCGCGGTCGTCGCGGTGCCGAGGAGTAGTTGTAGGGCGAGCGGGGCAGCGGCGAGGGTGAATACGGCCTTGCGGGCGCGGGGCGATATGGACACGGGATTCTTCCCATCAGAGAGCAGTGCGCGGAGTGGATCAGGGCATGGCGGTGCTCCGGGGGGACCGGGCCGGTCCCCCCGGAGCACGTGTCGCGCTACTCGAAGGAGAGGGTGCCCTGGCCGGGCTGGCTCAGGTAGTTCTGCCAACCCGAGGACAGGGGGATGTTCGCGCCGAAGCTCGTGCCCGAGCCGAGGTGGGTGGCTACGGTGCCGTCGGTGCCCTGGATCACGAGGTCCGCTTTGCCGTCACCGTTGATGTCGGGGAAGGACAGGCGGCCCTGGCCGGGCTGGCTGAGGTAGTTCTGCCAGCCGGAGGAGAGCGGGATGTTCGCACCGAAGCTCGTACCCGAGCCCAGGTGGGTCGCGATCGTGCCGTCGGCGCCCTGGATCACCAGGTCGGCCTTACCGTCACCGTTGATGTCGGGGAAGGACAGCCGGCCCTGACCGGCCTGGCTCAGGTAGTTCTGCCAACCCGAGGACAGGGGGATGTTCGCACCGAAGCTCGTACCCGAGCCGAGGTGGGTCGCGATCGTCCCGTCAGTGCCCTGGATCACCAGGTCCGCTTTGCCATCACCGTTGATGTCAGGGAAGGACAGCCGGCCCTGACCCGGCTGGCTCAGATAGTTCTGCCAACCCGAGGACAGGGGAACGTTCGCGCCGAAGCTCGTGCCCGAACCGTTGTTGAAACGGACGCCGATGGTGCCGTCCACGGCCTGGACCAGCAGGTCCTTGTTGCCGTCGCCATTGATGTCCGCGTAATACAGGCGCCCCTGACCCGCACCGCCCAGGAAGTTCTGCCAGCCCGCACTGACCGTGGTACTCGCACCGAAACTCGACCCCGACCCCGGACGCAGCCCGATCGTCCCGTCCGGGCTCAACACCATCAGATCCGCCTTGCCGTCACCCGTGATGTCCGCGCGGGTGTTGGAGTCCTGGATGTTGTCGTAGCGGCGGGGGCTGAAGGTGCCGTGGCCGCTGTAGTAGGGGTAGGGGATGCTGTGGTGGACGGCGCCGCTGCTGCCGGACTCCTCCAGCGCGTCGTACGTGGAGTGGTCGGAGCTGGTCCATCCGTTGAAGAGGACCACGTGGCCGCTGGCGCCCGAGTCGGGGTTGAGGAGGATGTCACCCGGCTTGAGGGACTCCTTGGATATGGAGGAGGTGTAGTTCAGCAGGGTGCCGGTGGTCTCGCCCCAGTTGTTCCCGCTGGAGGAGCCGAGGTGCCAGGCCATGGAGACGAAGCCGGAACAGTCGGTGCGGTACGTGCCGTTGGCGTCGCTGCGGTAGCTGGTCATGCTGTACGGCACGCCGGCGTCGACCCACGACTGGGCCCGGGAGATGACATCGGCCCTGCTGATGCTGCCGCCTGCCGAGGAGTCCGCGGTCAGGGTGGCGAAGGCGCCGACCGGCCGGGGCGCTGCGGCCAACTGCGCCGCCGAGGCGGTCGTCGGGTTGGGCACGGTCGGGGTGAAGCGGGTCAGTAAGCCCTGGTTCGCCGTTCTGGACGCGGTGGCGGCGGGCGGCGCCGGGGTGTCGGCGAAGGCCTGCCCCAGTGTCGTGGCGGTGACCGCACCGACGACGGCGACGGACAGGGCGAGGCGGGACAAGGCGAGGCGACTGATCATGTTCATGACATTCTCCTGGTGAGGTGGAAGCACGTGGAAGCACGTGGAAGCACAGGGGTTCTCCGGGTCCGGAGAACCCGGACCCGGGGCTGAACTGTGAGGGGGGCGAGCGGGATCGCTGTCGTACGGGCAGGGCGATCCGGCGGCGCGCGACTCATGGGTCGGGGCCGCCGGAGCCGGGCCGCCGGAGCCGGGGACCGGCTTCGGGACGTCGGCGCCGGTCCGGCGCCGAGCGTCAGGTGCTGACTAGCCCCTGGCCTGGGCCTTGGCCTGGGCGCTGGCGACGTAGCGCACGGTGAACAGCATGGGCACGACGAACCCGGCGGCCTGGACGAGCGTCGCCGTCGTGGAGTGACCCTGGCCGGCGTGGGCGAGGGCCGCGAGGGCGCCCGCCGTGATGGCGAAGGCGGCGGTCCACACGGTGGTGATGACCACGTTGATCCGGACGAAGGGCTTGAGGCTCCAGACCTCGGGCGGGGTGGTGCGCTTGGCGATGCCCAGCGTGAACGGCTTGCCCGCGAGGAGCGAGACCCCCGCGATGAGGGCCAGGGTGGCCGAGGAGAACGCCGCCGAGTAGGCGTGTACGGGGGAATGGGCATCCGCGAAGGCGACGGCCGCGAGGACCGCGAAGAAGACGGCCGAGCCGGCTTCCATGATCAGCGCGTCGAAGCCGACTCCCGTACGCCGCTGCTGGGCGATCACCGCCACCGCCACCAGCAGACCGGCGAGCGCCCCCCACTGCCACTGGGCGGACGGGACGACCGCGAAGACGATCCACGGAAGGAAGGTGCGTACGTACGACATCGAAGGCCCCCGGGTTGCTGACGTTTCCTGTGACGTTCCTGTTCTGACATGTCGAAATTAGAACCTCCAGCCTCGACATGTCAAGAGTGGAAGGTAAGATGGCGGCATGAGCCTTCGACACGCCCTCCTCGGACTCCTGTCAGAGCGCCCCGCCAGCGGCTACGACCTGCTGAAGCGCTTCGAGACATCCTTGGCCAACGTCTGGCCCGCCACACAGAGCCAGATGTACACAGAGCTGTCCAAGCTCGCCGACAACGGGCTGATCAGCGCCTCGGCCCAGGGCCCGCGCGGCCGCAAGGAGTACACCCTCACGGACGAGGGCCTGGCGGAGCTGCGCCACTGGCTGACGGAGATCAAGCCCACGCGCAACACCCGGAGCGACATCCTGCTGCGGGTCTTCTTCCTCAACGTGATCACGCCCGACCAGGCGCGGAGCTACCTCACCGAGCTGATGGAGCTGTCGGAGCAGGAACACGAGGCCTTGCGCCAACTGGCCGACTCCATCGACTGGGGCGACGACCCGCTGTCGGTGAACGGCAAGATCGCCCTGGAGTACGGCCTCCGCTTCAACGCGATGCGCCGAGAGTGGGCCGCGTGGGCGGCCGACCAGATCCGCTAGGCGGGTTTCAGAATTTCAGAATTCCGGCTCGCCCGCGCCCTCGCCCTCGCCCGCGCCCTCGCCCCGAAAGTGCCGCACGGCGAACTCCGCGAAGCAGCGGGCGGCCGTCGACTCGTAGGAATCCTCGTGCCGTACGAGTCGCAGTTCGCGGCGCGCGTCCGGTGAGGCCAGCCGCGCCCAGGCCACGATGTCCCGGGTCCCGGAGTCCCGCGCGACGGCCGGGACGAGGGCCACCCCCAGGCCCGCGGCGACCAGGTCGAGGACCGCGCCGGGTTCGTCCCCCTCGCACACGACCGTCGGCTGCACGCCCGCCTGTGCGAACAGCCCGTCGGCGAGCGTCCGTTGCCAGTGGCCCCGGCCGGGCGTGACGAACGGCTCCCCGTCCAGTTCCGTCACCTCGACCCGCTGCCGCCCGGCCAGCCGGTGACCGCGGGGCACCGCGAGCAGTACCTCCTCCGTCAGCAGCACCACCGCGCGCAGGGACGGACCGGCCACCGGCTGGGAAGCGAAACATACATCCGCCTCGCGGGTGCGCAGCTGGCGGGCCATCGCCTGGGCGGACGACTGCCGCAGCCGGACATCGACACCGGGATGAGCCGCGCGGAACCGGGCGAGCAGCCCGGTCAGGGTCAGGAGCGTCTCGCTCGCCACGGTGACACTGCCGCCGCCCCCGTCACCACGGCGCGCCGCGTCCGCCAGTTCGCGGCGCCCGTCCTCAAGCTCCGCCAGCGCCCGGTCCACGCGGCTCAAGAAGGCCGCGCCATGCCGGTTGAGGTGGATCCGGCGACCCCGGCGGTCGAAGAGCGGCACACCCAGCTCCGCCTCCAGCCGGGCGATCGTCCGGCTCACCGAAGGCTGGGCGACGCGCAGTTCGTCGGCCGCCCGGCTGATGTGCTCGTGGCGCGCGACGACCTGGAAGCAGCGCAACGACAGCAGATCCACCAGCCGCCCCTTTCCTATCCCCTTCATATCTCCCAAGGCATCGTCTCATGACCAAAACGGCCTTGGAGATCATGAGCGAGGTGCCCTTAGCCTCCGGAGAAGCCCCGGAGAAGCCTCCGGAGAAGAAGCACCCGCCTCCCTCCCCCTCCCCTTGAAGGAGTCACCGCCATGCCCGGGAACCCGCCGCCCCCGTACGAGAGTTACGTGGACGCCCTGCTCGACACCCTCGCGCGCGCACCCGGACGTTCCGCGCTCACCACGGCGGACCGCACCCTCACCGCCGGGGATCTGCACGACGGCGTCCGCGGGGCGGCCACGCTGATGGCGGCCCACGGCGTCACCCGCGCGAGCACCGTCGCACTCCTCACGGGCAACCACCCCGAAGCGCTCATCGCCCGGTACGCCGCGAACCTTCTCGGCGCCAGGGTCGTGCACCTCGGCCACGGCACGGCCCCCGCGGCACAGGCCGAGATCCTGGAGAGCACCGACCCCGCCCTGCTCCTCGTCGACCCCGGCGCCCGAACGGCGGCCGGGGCCGCCAGGAGCCGTGTGCCCGCCGTACTGACCCTGGCCCCCGGCCTGTTCACCGACAGCCCGCCCGCCGTACGCACACCCCCCGGCGCCGCCCGCGTCGGCGCCGCCCGCGCCGACGACGACTGGTGCCTCCGGTTCACCGGCGGCACCACCGGGACACCCAAACTCGTCCGGATGGCACACGGCCCCTACCGGCGGATCCTGGCCGCCCACGCCGCCCACCTCCCGTCCGGTCCCTCCGTACGGTTCCTCGCCTGCACCTCCCTCGCGCACATGGCCGGCATCATCGCCGACGCGACGCTCCTCGCCGGGGGCTCCGTCCTCCTGCATCCCGCCTTCGACCCGGCTGACGTCCTCGCGGCCGTCGAGCGGCACCGCATCACCGACCTCTGGCTCCTGCCTCCCCTGCTGCACGAGCTGCTGGACCACCCGCACCTCGCCACCACCGACGTCTCCAGCCTCCGCCGCCTCTTCTACGGCGGCGCCCCCACGTCCGCCGCGCGCATGCGCCGGGCCGCCGAGGTCTTCGGCCCGGTGCTGCACGGCTCGTACGGCCAGACCGAGGCGGGCCCGATCACCGAAGTCCTGCCGCACGAACACGCGGTGACCGCGCCCGACGGCCGGATCACGCTCGGCCGCCCGCTGCCCGGAGTCGACATCGAGATCCGGAACACGGCAGGCACCGCCCAGCCCCCCGGTGACACCGGCGAGATCCACGTCCGCACCCCCCTGATGATGAGCGGCTACTGGCGCCGGCCCGACCTCACCGCCGCGGTGCTGCGCGACGGCTGGCTCGCCACCGGGGACCTGGGATTCCTCGACGCCGATCACCACTTGCACCTGGTCGACCGGCTGAAGGACATCGTCATCGTGGTCGGCGGCCACGTGTACCCCGCCGAGGTGGAGCAGCTCCTGCTCACCCACCCCGCCGTCGCGCACTGCGCGGCCTTCGGGACGCGCGGCGCGCACGACACGGAGGAACTCCATGTCGCCGTCGTCCCCGCCCCGGGTCACACCCCGCGGCCGGACCGGCTCGCGGAGTTCGTCACGGCCCGCATGGGCGCACTGTACGAGCCGAGCCGCGTCCACCTCGTGGACCGCCTGCCGCTCACCGAGGCGGGCAAACCGGACAAGAACCGGCTGCGCGCCACCCTACGCTCCGCCGTCCGGGGGAAGGTTGCGCCGGTAGAAGCTCCGGTACGCGCGGACCGAGGGGCCGTCAGCCGCTGACCACAGATCCTTGGCCACAGGCCGCCTCCACCGCAGGACATCCACATCCGATGCGGCATTGCGGCGCACCAGGCGCCGCAGGAACGCCGCCCACAGCCGGTTGACCGGCCACAGCAGCCAGTCCGGTCCGAGCTTGCGTACGACGACGGCCCACATCGCGACCGTCAGGCCGGGCCCCACCGGACTCACGGCGGCGATCACGGTCAGCAGCGGTGGCCGGGGGTCCTCCTGCGGCTGTGACTGGGCGGTGACCAGGGCCAGTGTCGGGCTCGCCATCGTGACCCGGGCGTAGGGGCGGAAGCGCTGGACCCGGGTGACGTTCGCGTCGACGGGCTGGATCATGAAGGAGAAGTGGCGGCCCTCGTCCCGCAGGGGAACGTACGCCATCGGCCCCGGCGCACCGTGTGCGCAGGGCCAGTGCGCGACGTCGGTGACGTGTTCGCTGACGGTGAGCAGGTCTGAGCGGCACACGTGCACCTCACCGGACACGTGCAGGTAGCGCCGGCGGTCCTGCGCGTGGTCGAGTTCGGTGAAGGGCCGCGCGGGGCCGGGCCCGTGCCAGAACCAGAGGCACCCGCTGTGCTCCACCACGGTCAGGCTGCGCTGCACGGCACGCGACGGGATGCGGCAGCCGCCGGGGATCTTCACGCAGCGGCCGGTGACGTCGAACTCCCAGGCGTGGAAGCCGCAGGTCAGGCTCTCCTCGCGGACGTATCCGCCCCGGGCCAGATGCGCCCCCATGTGACAGCACTGGCTCTCGACCATGCCGACCTGTCCGCTGTCCGTCCTGAACAGCGCGTACTCGTACGACATGTAGGTGACCGGCACCACCTGTCCGCGCCGCAGGTCCCTGCTGAAGCGGGCGAAGTACCAGCCGGTGGGAGCGGTGACCGGCTCGGGATCGGCGCCCGGGGGCAGAAGGTGGTGGATTTCCCGTTCGTAAGGTCGCACTCTCGGGCGCCGTTTCATGGCCGTGTTCCCTTCGCGGGCACCGTGCGGTCGTCGTCGTGCTGCGGCCTCGCCTGAGCGGGCAAGGGGGCGGGCAAGGGAGCGGGCAGGGATCCGTCCTTCCCGTACCAGGCGTAGGAACCGGGGTCGAAGCGGCCGAGCCGGCGCACCAGCCGCCCGGTGGACCACGGCCAGGCGAAGGTGTTCCGCCCGCCGGGGCTGAAGTAATAGCTGCTGCAGCCACCGGAGTTGTACACCGTGGTCCGCAACGCCTCCTGCACCGCCGTGTTGTGCGCGGCCTGCGCCTCCGGCCGGACCTCCAGGGCGCGGTGGCGGCCGTGGTCGAGGTGGGCCAGGGCGGCGGTGAGGTACGTCAGCTGGGCTTCCAGGACAGTGATCGCGGAGGTGGAGCCGCCGAGCAGATTGGGCCCGAGGAGGAGGAAGAGGTTGGGGAAGCCGCTGACGGTGGTGCCCAGGTACGCCTGCGGTGCGCCGTCCCAGGCCTCGTGCAGGGTCGTGCCCTTCGCGCCGTACAGGCTGCGGGCCAGCGGCAGCTCGCCGACGCCGAAGCCCGTGGCCGTGATGAGGACGTCGGTGCGCGCCACGGTGCCGTCCGCGCCGACGACCTCGTTCCCGCGTACGGCGGTCACGGCGGTGGGGTGCAGGCGGACATGCGGCTGGGCCAGCGCGGGGTAGAAGGTGCTGGAGGTGAGGAGGCGCTTGCAGCCCAGCCGGTAGTCCGGCGTGAGCGCCCGGCGCAGGACCCGGTCCCGGACCGCGAGCCGCAGGTGCGCACGGGCACCGGCCTCGACGAGGCGGGCGACCCGAGGGTGGCGGAAGGCGAATCCGAAGCCCTCCTGCAGCGTGTACTGCCCGGCGCGCAAGGCACTGCGGGCACCGGGCAACCGGTCCAGGCCCCAGTTGAGCGCCGCCGGCACCGGCAGGTCGGGCTTGGGCAGCACCCACGGGGCGGTCCGCTGGAAGAGGTGCACGGCCGCCGCCCGGGCCGCGATGGCCGGCACGACCTGGACGGCGGAGGCGCCGGCCCCCACCACGGTCACGCGCCGCCCGGTCAGGTCGACGCCGTGGTCCCACTGGGCGGTGTGCATCACGGGCCCGGTGAAGTCCTCCAGCCCGGGAACGTCGAGGCGGCGCGGAACGTGCCACGGCCCGGTGGCCAGGACCAGTACCTCGGCGCTGTAGGGCCCGTCGCTGGTCTCCAGCAGCCAGCGCCCGGCCGCCGGATCCCACCGGGCTTCCCGTACGTGCACTCCGCAGCGCACGGCATCGCAGAGCCCGTGCTCCGCGGCCGTGGTCCGCAGATACGCATGGATCTCCTCCTGTCCGGCGAAGACCCTGCTCCAGGCGGCACCCGGGGTGAAGGAGTAGCTGTAGAGCGTCGAGGGCACATCACAGGCGCAGCCCGGATACGTGTTCTCCCGCCAGGTGCCGCCGAGTTGCGGCGCCTTCTCCAGAACGAGGACATCGCGGAACCCCGCCCGGCGCAGCCGGATGGCAGCGCCGATACCGGAGAACCCCGCTCCGACGACCACGACGCGCACGTGCTGTCCGGGCCGCGCGGCCTGCGCCGGAATCACAGCACCGGTCCGGCCGACGCGCGGGCGGTGATCGTGTGCTTGAACCACAGGTACGCATTTCGTTTCATCAACGTCATGCGCCGCATGCTCCCGAACCGCCCGCGCGGCCGGCGCACGCACAGCTGGCACGCAAGGAACTGAAGAAAGCTTCCCACCAGCGGCTTCGACCGCCTCCAGCCACCACCGACGGCACTCGAACGGAGCACCCGGCCGGGGCCCGCGAGCAGGGTGACGTCAGGCGGGTGGTCATCGCCTGGAGGGCGGTCTCGGAGAGTCAGATCACTGGCGGTCGACCCAGTCGGGTCATGCGCCACACGGTTCGCCACCGCATGGGACGCCGGGGCGGGCACGCGACCCGTACGCCCTCGAAGAATCCGGCCCACCATGCCCTCAGCCCGGCCGCCGGGGGACGCTGTGCCAGGGTGTAGGCCGCCCACGTGGCGAGGTACACCGGGATCAGGACGGCGGGCAGGTGTCGCTTCGCGAGCCAGACGCGGTTGCGCGCGGTGTTGCGGTAGTAGACGGCGTGGCGGGATGCCGGGGTGCGGGGGTGTCGCAGTACGAGGTCCGCCCGGTAGTCGATCTGCCAGTCGGCGTCGAGCGCGCGCCAGGCGAAGTCGGTTTCCTCGTGGGCGTAGAAGAACGGTGCGGGGAACTCGCCGACCTCGTCGATCACGCGCATCCGGATCGCGTGGGCGCCGCCGAGGAAGGTGGTGACCGGGCCGGAGAGCAGGGGGTCGGCGCCGCCGAGGCGGGGTACGTGCCTGCGCTGGGAGCGGCCTTCCTCGTCGGCGATGCGGAAGCCCACGATCCCGAGCCGGGGGTTCGCGGTGAAGGCCTCCCGGAGGAGCCGCAGCGCGTCGGTTCCTGGCAGCAGGCCGTCGTCGTCCAGGACCAGGACGACGTCGGCGCCGCCGTGTTCGCGCAGCCACCGCACCCCGGCGTTCCTGCCTCCGGGGATGCCCAGGTTCTCGGGCAGCTCGACGGCCGCGACTCCGTCGGGGAGGTCGGGGAGCCGGACCCCCTGGCCGAGCACGACGACCGTCGCGGGGGCGCCCTCCTGGGCCGCCACCGAATCGAGGAGGGCCTGGAGTTCCCTCTCCCTGTCCCCCATCGTGAGGATGACGACGCCGACCGTGAGCGTGTGCCTACGGGGGCCGCTCATGCCTGGGCCCGCAGCAGCTCGTTGGCGCGCTGATCCAGGGCTCGCGCTCCGGGGATCCCGCGCTTTCCGTACCCGGCGGCCGTGGACCGGATGGACCGGATCTCCTTCCGGCTCCGGTCGGAGACCACTCCGTCCATGAAGTCGAGGGATCGGTTCCACAGGGCCACTGCCTCCTCGTGCCGGTGCTGGGCGGCAACCGACTTGCCGAGGTTGACCAACGTGAGGCCGTGCACCCGTTGGTAGGTGCCCGGCACCCGGCCCCTGAGCGCCGCGCGGTAGTGCTTCTCAGCGGCCCGGTGGTCCTTCATCTCGGTCAGGGTCTTGCCGGTGTGCGAAGCGACGGTGGCCACGACCGGTCCCGAGGCGGCGGCGTACGGGGGCACTTGATCGTGACCGGCCAGCATCGCGTCTTCGGCCGACAGCAGGGCGGCTGCCGCCTTCGGCCCCTCGCCGCAGGCCCCGTACGCCCGGGCGCACGTGACCAGCAGGAGTGCCTCGGTCTGCCGGTCGACCTTGCCCGACGCGCGGCGTAGTGCTTCCTCCGCCAGACCGACGCACGAGGCGGGGTGGCCGAGGTCGAGTGCCTGGTGGGTCAGCGCCCGCATCATCCATGCGCCGTGCCCATCCGGGTCGGACTCGCAGGCCAGCTGGAAGCCGAGCAGGTAGTAGCGCTGCGCGGCACCTTCACGGCCGAGGTCGTGGTGCTTCCAGCCGACCAGGCACGCCAGCGTGGCCGCCGCCCCGAAAGCGCTTCGGCGCAATGACTCGGACGCGAACCGCCCCTCCAGTATGGGGATTACCGTGTCCGTGAGGTAGGCGGTCACCGTCGTCAGCCCGTGGCCGCCGCCCAGTCGGTCGTCCGCGCTTCGGAATGTTTCGGTGAGCTGCCGGACAGTGGCGACCTCGCCCGCGCCGACGCTGCCGCCGCGCTCGGCCGCCCGGAGGGTGGCGGCGACGGCTTCGTGGTCGTAGGCGAGGGGCAGACCGACGGCGGCCGTCGCGAAGGCGGCGTTGAGGAAGTTCCTGCGACGGAGCATCACGAATCTCCCGAGGTCGGTGGCACTGGCCAACGGATCGGCCCCCAGGGCCTCGCCGATGCCCGCGCAGCCTAGACCGATCTCGGAGAGCGTGACCTTCCGCTTCACCCTTCTGGTGAGCGCTTCGGCGATGTACGAGCGCGTCCGACCGCTCGGTGTTCCGCCCGCGACCCAGGAGTGCACGGCCGAGCGGGAGGTGTGGAGTTCCTCTCCGGCCTCGGCGGCGACGGTACGGATCGCCCTGGCCAGGGCCTCGTACGTGCACCCGGCCTCGGCGATGACGTCCGCCAGCGCGGTGTTCGGATCCCGCCGTTCCGTCAACTGCCACTCCCTGACCTGATCTTGAACAGGTTGAACAGGCTGCTGCGCCGCCCACGATACCTGCGCACAGTAACCACCGCTTCACTGATTGCAAGGCCGACTGCCCGTCACGTTCCACCCGGACCCTGTTTCTGGAGGCATCGTGCACCACCGCTCAGACCTCGGTGCCCTGGCCGGCGCCACCGTCCTGGTGACCGGCGGCGCCGGACTCATCGGCTCCCGCATCACCGCCCGGCTACAGGCCCTCGGCGCCCGCGCAGTCACCCTGTGCACCATGAGCGCGTACCCGGAGCACGTGTACGCCGACCTGTTCGACGTCCGCGCCGGGGACCCCGACGTGGTCCTGGGGAACGTCCGGGACACCGCCTTGGTGCGCAAGCTGGTCGCGGAATCGGACTACGTGATTCACGCCGCCGCCCTCGCGGACGTCGCCGCCTGCACCCGGGACCCGCTGGCCGCCATCGACACCAACGTGTCCGGCACCCAGACCATCCTGGACGCCGTCGCCGCGACCGACCGCGTCCGCCGCATGGTCTTCGTCTCCTCCGCCAGTGTCTACGGCGACGGCGACCCCGAGGAGACCGACAGCCCCGACCTCCTGACCATGCGCCAGCTCCTCGAAGCAGTCCACGGACGCATCCAGCCCCAATTCCACGAGTTCACCCGCATGCGCCCCAAGTCCGTGTACGGCAACACGAAGGCGTGGGGCGAGGAACAGACCGCGCTCGTCCTCGGCCAGGTCGGCACGTCGTACGCGATCGTCCGGTACTTCTCCGTCTACGGCGAACCGCAGACCGTCAAACCCGACTCCCATTCGTGGGTCGTGGCCTGGTTCGCGGTACGGGCCCACCTCGGCCTCCCGCTCCACCTGAACGGCGGCGGCCGCCAGGTACGGGACATGGTCCACGTCGACGACATAGCCGAGGGCACCCTACGGGCCCTGACCAGCCCCCGCGCACACACCGAAACCGTGAACATCGGCACCGGTGTCCCCACCAGCGTGAGGGCGGTCGCCCAGCTGGTCCAGGCCCACTACCCGGACACGGCCTGCCTGGAGACGCCTCTCCCGGCGGGTGACCCCCTCGGCGGGTACGCGGCCATTCGCCGGATGGAGAGCATCCTGGCCTGGAAGCCGAAGGTCACCATCACCGAGGGGGTGGCCCGCTACGTGAAGTGGCTCCAGGACACCCCGGCCGCCGTCCCGGACTGGCTCCGCCAGGAGCCCGCCGCAGCCCGTACATGGCCGGGCGAATGACCCAGCCCGGGCTCCGGACCGTACGAAAGGCCAACGGCATGGAACGGATCACCCTCGGCAACTACGTCACCGGCCCCACCGAGGGGGCCATCGCCACGACGCCGTACGGCGGTCTGGAGACGTTCGAACTCGCCGAATTCCTGGCCCAGTGGACCGGCCTCCAGCGCGAAGCCCTCGTGAGGCTCGGGGAGGAACGGCGCATCCACCCCTCCGCGTTCATCCACCCCACGGCGATCATCGGGGACGACGTGATCATCGGACCGGACGTCAAGGTCCACGAATTCAGCACCGTACGCAAGGGCAGCATCCTGTGCGCTGGTGCCCGGGTCGGATTCAACTGCGAGGTCACCGCCACGTTCGTCGGGGAAAGCGCCGTCCTCGGCCACCGGATCGGCGTCAACCGCACGATCCTCGGGGCCCGGACCCACCTGTCCGCGAACGTCACCGTGGCCGCGATCAACATGACCACGGACATGCGCACGCCTGACCGGGAGGTGATCATGCGGACCGCCAGTGGCCTGTACCGGTCGGGCACGACCCGGTTCGGAGCCCTCATCGGCGACGACACCCAGACCGGCACCAACATCGGCATCGGCCCCGGCGTCGCGATCGGCCGCCGCTGCCAGATCACGAGCGGCGTGACCTTGGCCATCCGGACCGTACCGAACGACTGCACCGTCACGGCCCCGCACAGCGCAGAAGCCACCGTCCGCCGTCGCAGGCGCACCTTCGCACGCTGACCGCGAAGTCACCCCCTCCCGGACCGGCGGTCGGGAGGGGGTGATGCGCCACCGCGAACGGTCAGCGCCGCAGGAGGCATTCCTCCAGGAAGGCCAGGGCGCGGAGGTGGTAGGCGGTGGCCGTGTGGCCCAGGCTGATGTTGTGGCCTGAGGAAGAGAGGTGGTCGACGGTGACCGAGGGGGATGCGGTCAGGCGGGTGGTCATCGCCTGGAGGGCGGTCTCGGAGAGGTCCCACCAGGCCTCGTGCTGCGCGAAGGTGAGGCGGACCGGGATGCGGATCTCGGGGGCCAGGGTTTCGAACTGGCGCGGCCACCACATCGTTTCCGCCGACTCGCGCGGCGGGGTCGGGGCGAGCAGGGCGCGGCTGGCCTGGAAGGTGCCGCGGGGGTAGAGGCCGAGGGGGCCCCAGTTGAGCTTGGTGGCGCCGCCGCCGAGGGTGGAGGGGAAGTGCAGGGCCTCGGGGTTGTAGTGGTAGCCGACGCCGGAGGCGTCCAGGCCCAGCAGGGGCGGGGCGTCCGTTCCCCCGGCGGCCGTGTGGAGGGCGACCTTGCCGCCGTCGGAGTGGCCGAGCAGGAAGACCCCGGCGCCGAGGTCGTGCGTACGGGCGTGTTCCTTCAGGGCGGCCCGGAGGGTCTCGGCCTGGTCGGCGAGGTTCTGGCCCTCGGGCAGGTACGCCGCCGAGTCGCCGTAGCCGGGGCGGTCCACGGCCAGGACGGCGTGGCCGAGGCGGGTGGCCAGCGGGGTGAAGGCGTCCCAGTACCCGGCCCGCATGCCCCGGCCGTGGATGGCCAGGATCGTGGCGCGGGGCGCCGCGCCCTCCGCCGGGAGGGTGAAGTGGGCGGAGAGCGGGATCCCCGACCCGGTGAGAGTGTGGACCGTACGCGCGCTCATCGGATCGCCAGGTCTCTGCGGGCGCCCGCCACCGCGTCCATCCAGGCGATCGGGGAGCGGGTGCGCAGCAGGGAGGTGCCGACGAGGAGGCCGGCGAAGCCCGCGTCGAGGAGGTTCGCGGCGGTCGCGGGGCCGTTGATGCCGCTGGCGCTGACCGGGGCCGGGGTGCCGGTCGCGCGGACCGCCGGGAGCAGGTCCAGGCTGCGGTGCAGGTCACCGGCGTCGCGCTCGCGCGTCTTGATGTCCTTGTTGTTGACCGCGATCACGCATTCCTCGGGGTGGTGGACCCCTTCCAGTTCGGCCTCGCTGGTGATCTCGACGAAGGGGGTGAGCCCGGCCAGCAGGCACTCGGTGACCAGGGTGCGCATGCTCGACTCGGGCAGCAGGGCGGCCGTCAGCAGGACCGCGGAGGCGCCGAGTTCCTTCGCCGCGCGGATCTGGTCCTTGCGGGTGATGAAGTCCTTCTGGAGCAGCGGCAGGTCGGTCATCGCGGCGACGTCGCGCAGCAGGGCGGGCGAGCCGCCGAACCAGCGGCCGGTGACCACCGAGATGCAGGGGGCGCCGGCGGTCTCGTACGCGCCGACGATCGCGGCCGGGGTGCGGCCGCCGAGGAGGTCGTAGCCGTGCGCGTCGCGCCGCTTGACCTCCATCACCACCGGGGTCGGGGAGGCCAGGAGGGCCTCTAGAAAAGGGAAGCCGGTCCGGTTCTGCTTCGTCATCGCCAAAGCTCCATGTCATGAAGGGAGAGAGGGGAGGCTCAGGAGGGGGTGCGCCAGGCTCTCGCCAGGGCGGCGATCTGCGGGATGCCGAAGGCGCCGGTGGTCCGGTCGCGGGCGGCGGTGTCCACGTCGATGCCGCGGAAGCCGGGGTGGCGCACGACCTCCTCGTAGGCGGGCCGATTGGCCGGGTCCAGGCCTCCGGCCAGCAGGAACGGCCGGGTGAGGCGGGGCAGCAGGGCCAGCACGTCGGCCGGGTCGAGGGTGCGGCCGGTGGAGCCGATCCGGCCGTCCGCGGTGGCGGTGTCGAGGAGGAAGAGGTCGGTGCCGGCGCGTTCGTAGGCGCCGATGAGCGGGCGTTCGACGCAGCCGCCCCCGCCCGGGGTCACGTGCAGCACCTTGACGATCCCGACCTCCTCGGGGAGGGCGGACCGCAACGCCCGTACGACCGCGGGTGGTTGGTAGGCGTGGAGCTGGATCCAGCCGACCCCCGCACGGCGGGCCAGCTCCGTCAGTTCCCCGGCGTCGGCGAGGAAGGTGACCAGGACCGGCAGGAGGCCGGCCGAGCGGGTCGCCGCCGCGAGGGCGGCGAAGGCGTCCCGGTCCAGCTCGCGGGGGCCGCCGGGCACGCCGTGCCAGAGCCCGACGCAGTCCGCCCCGGCGGCCGCCGCGGCCCCGATGTCCTCCGCCTCCGTGGCTCCGCACACCTTCAGCAGGGTCCGGGACAAGGTGGCGGGGGAAGGAACAAAAGCCCCGGTGGTCATTTGCCGAGTCCCAGCATCGAGGCGATGCGGTTGTACTGGATCTCGTTCGTGCCGGAGTAGATCGTGCCGCCCACGGCGTTGCGGACGTCGATCTCCAGCCCGTACTCCGCCATGTAGCCGTGGCCGCCGAAGATCTGCACGGCGGTGAGGCTGGTGGCGAGGTTGCTCTCGCTGGTGACGAGTTTGGATATGGCGAGGTCGACGGTGATGTTCTCGCCCGCCTCCAGCTTCTCGCCCGTGTCGTAGAGCCACTTGCGGGCGGTCTCCAGCTGGATCTTCGTGTCGACGATCTTGTTGGCGATCGACTGGTACGAGCCGATCGACTTGCCGAACGACCTGCGCGTCTTCGCGTATTCGACGCACCGGTCCAGCCGGTGCTGCATCTCGCCGACGTTGACGATGAAGGAGTAGAGGATCTCCCGTTTCATCACGTGGTCCAGGACCATGAATCCGCCGCCGACCCGGCCGAGGACCGCCGTCCTGGGGACCCGTACGTCGTCGAAGAACAGCTCGCAGAGCGGCGAGGTCCGCAGCCCCATCTTCTTGAGCGGTGTGCCCGCCGTGATGCCGGGGGTGTTCCGGTCCACCAGGAAGGCCGTCGTGCCGAGCGGGCCGCCGTCCGGATGGGTGCGGGCGTAGACCACGATCACGTCCGCGATCGGCCCGTTGCTGACGAAGACCTTGCTGCCGTTGATGACGAAGTCGTCGCCGTCGCGGACCGCCCGGGTGGTCATCGCCATGGCGTCCGAGCCGCCCTCGGCCTCGGTGATGGCGTGGGCGCCGATCGCCTCTCCCGAGGCGATCAGGGGCAGGTAGCGCTCCTTCTGCCCGGGGGTGCCGAACTGCTGGACGGGGATTCCGGTCGAGCAGATCGAGGTGGTGACGGAGAAGCTGAGACCGGAGTCCCGGTTGTACTCGCCGAGCCCTTCCAGCACGTACATGGTGGTCAGGACCGACTGGCCGAGGCCGCCGTACTGCTCCTCGAAGGGCAGGGAGAGGATCCCGGTCTTCTGGACGAGCTTCCACTTGTCCTCGGAGAAGGCGGACTTCTCGTCGAGTTCGAGATGGTCTGCGCTGAGGGCGTCTCCCCACCGCTCCAGGCCTTCGCGCAGATCTGCCTGGTCGGAGTTCCAACGGATCACGACGGACCCCTTTGAATAGTGAATCGTGGTGTGTCTGCGGGTGCGGGCCGCCCGGGGCCGGGAATCGCGGTCGTGGCTCCCGGGCGGCCCCGGGTGGTTCAGTAGGCCGAGGAGCTGTGGGCGTCGAGGTTGTGCACCTCGTTGCCGCGCAGGGCGGGCGAGAAGACGCAGACCAGGCGCAGGTCCTCGTCGGGGCTGGCGACCAGGAAGTGGGCGTCGTGCTGGTCGAGCGCGTACATCCGGCCGGGGACGATCTCGTGCGAGGTGCCGTCGAGTTCGATGACCTCGCCGGAGCCGGCGATGCAGTAGCAGGCTTCCAGGTGGTTGACGTACTCCAGGCGGGACTTGGTGCCGGCCAGCACGACCGTGTCGGTCAGCGTGTAGCCGAGGCCGTCCTCGGCCAGGAGGAAGCGGCGGCTCAGGCCGTTGCCCCACTCGACGGTCTTCACGGACTCGATGTCACGAACGATCATGGCGAACTCCCGATGTGTGAGGGTGAGCGGAGGGACGAGAGGTACTGGCGTGCAGGTCAGGCGGGTACGGCGGGTACGGCGGCGGGCAGGACCGAGCGGACGAACTCCCGGAAGGCTTCGGGCACATCGCGCCCGTCCCGCTGGGCCCGTTCCACGGCGGCCACCGCGGCCGAGCCGATGATCGCGGCGTCGGCGCCGCTGGCCCCGACGGCTTCCACGTCCTGGCGGGTGCTGACCCCGAAGCCGACGGCGATCGGCGAGTCGGTGTGCGCCCGCAGGCCGGTGACGGTGTGGGCGAGCGCGGCGTGGCCGGTGGCGGGGGCCGTGCCGCTGCGCCCGTAGTGGGCGACGAGGTAGAGGTAGGCCGAGGCGGAGGCCGCCGCCTGGGCCCGGGTGTCGGCCGGGCTCTGCGTGTAGCAGGTGGTGACCACCGGGAGCCCGGCCGCGGCGGCCGACTCCAGGTGCTCCGCGCGCAGCCTGGGGGGCAGGGCGTGGACGAGGAGTCCGTCCGCGCCCGACGCGGCGATCTCGCGGGTGACGGCGCCGAGGTCGCGGTCCCCGAGGGAGTACCTCCAGTCGGTGAGCAGGGCGATCCGGGTGTGGTTCAGGTGCGGCCGTACGTCCGCCACGAAGGCGAGTACGTCGTCCAGCGCGGCCCCGCCCCGGTCCAGTGCCCGGCGCGCCGAGCGCCGGATGACGGGGCCGTCGGTGACCGAGTCGGGGAAGGGCACGGCCAGTTCGAGGCAGTCGACGCCCTCCTCGTCCAGCATCAGGACGAGGTCGCGCAGGACCGGGAGCGGCGGGTCGCCCGCGTTGAGGAAGAGGGCGAGTCCGGGGGCTCCGCCGGGGGTCCGGCGCCCCGGGAAGAAGGGCGCGGGAGCCGAGGACACGGGAGTCGAGGACGCGGGCTTCGTGGGCTCAGGCACGGGACACCGCCCGGGTGCGCGGCGCCGGGGCGGCCGGCTTCGGGGCGGGCTTGGGGCCCGGCTTCGGGGCGGCGGCCATGCGCTCGGCCAGGTCCCGGGCGGCGCCCGAGAGGATCGCGCCCTGGGCCAGGGCGACCGCGGAGGGCCAGTCCCTGCGGGTGCCCTCGGCCACGAGCAGGGCCGCGGCCCCGAGTGCGACCGTACGGGTGGCCACCGCGCCCGCCGTGCCGGAGAGCACGGAGAGGAAGTGCGAGACGGCGTCGGCCGGGTCGGTCACCGGCCGCAGGTCCCCGAAGGAGCCGTCGCCCGGGGCGAGTTCGCCGGGCCTGATGATCCGGGTCATGGCACGCTCCCCGTAGACGGTGTTGGTGGCGAAGGGCAGCAGCTCGTCCGCTCCGGTGTCGTTCGCGGTGAGCCAGATCCGCCGGGTGAGGGTGGACGCGGCCAGCTGGCGCAGGGTGTCCAGCGGCGCGGCGGCCGAGACCCCGGTGATCTGGGCGGCGACCGGCAGGTCGGCGAGGAAGGGGCCGAGCGCGTTCAGGAAGCGGCCGAAGGGCTTCATGCTCAGCGGGGCCACGGTCCGCGCCAGCCGGGTCAGCTGCGCCGGGTAGACGAAGGGCCCGGCGAAGGCGATCCCGTACGCGGCGAGGGTGTCCTCGGTCTGGGCGTAGGAGGAGGTGAGGCGGACCCCGAGCCGTTCCAGCAGGTCGACGGAGCCGAGCGAGCTGGTGTAGGCGCGGGAGCCGGTCTTGACCACCTTCACCCCGGCGGCCGCGGCGACGAACGCCGAGGCGGTGGAGATGTTGAAGGTGCGGGGTCCGCCGCCGGTCCCGACGACGTTGACGGTGCCCTCCCAGGGGCCCGTCACCGTCGTCGGCGGGCGGCGTTCGGCGAGCGAGTCGAGCAGGTGGCGCAGGGTGTCGTGGTCGGGGAGCCGGCTGGTCAGCGAGGCCAGCAGACCGACGACCTGGGCGGTGTCGAGGCCGCCGTCGCCCAGCAGGTCCCACCAGGAACCCCAGGTGTCGCGCCCGATCGGAGCCTTCTGTTCCAGCAGGCCGGTGAGTGCCTCGTGCACGGTCGCTCCCCCTCCCTCATCCCTCTCGGTGGTTGGCTCAGGCCGCCGCGCGGGCGTCGGCGATGAAGTGGTCGATCGCCTCCACGCTGCGGAAGTTGTTCGGGTCGAGGTCGGCGTCGCCGACGGCGAGCTCGAAGCGGTCCTCGACCCAGGCGATCAGCTTGAGGACGCCGAGGCTGTCGATGACCCCGTCGTTGAGGAGGTCGTGGTCGACGGCCAGCTCGGTGGGGGCGGTGCCCGGGAGGAACTCGGTGATGACGAAGTTCTTGATGGTGTCGACGTTGCTCATGACGGGATTCCTTCGGCGAGAGGAGCGGCGGACGCGGCAGTGGTGACAGGAGTGATGGGAGTCAGGCGGTCGAGCGCCTTGCGGTCGACCTTTCCGGTGGCCGTCTTCGGCAGCGGCTCGTCGGTGAGCGTGAGCTGCGTGGGGACGGCGTTGCGGGGCAGGTGCCGGGCGCAGTGCGAGCGCAGGGCGAGGACGGTGAGGGTGGAGCCGGGCGTCCGCTGGACCCCGGCGACGAGCTTCTTGCCGCCGATCGGGTCGGGTACGGCGCTGACGCCCGCTTCCAGGACCTCGGGGTGTTCCTGCAGGACCCGTTCGATCTCGGCGGTGTTGACGGCGACCCCGCGCACCTTGACCTGGAAGTCGGTGCGTCCGGTCAGGTGCAGGGTGCCCTCGGCGTCGCGTCGTACGAGGTCTCCGCTGCGGAACCAGCGGCGGTCGTCCAGGCCGAGCGGGTGCCCGGTGAACTTGTCGGCGTGCCGGGTCCGGTCGAGGTAGCCGCGGGTCTGGAAGGGGGTGGAGACGTACAGTTCCCCGCTGCCCGCGCCCTCGACGAGCGCGCCGGTGACCGGGTCCAGGACCAGGGCGTGCACCCCGGGGAGCGGGCGGCCGATGGGGACGGGCGGGAAGGAGGTGGCCGATGTGTCGACCTCGTGGATGAAGCTGTCGTTGGTCTCGGTGCACCCGTAGATGTTGTGGACGCGGGCCTTGGGGAAGAGCGTCGGCAGGGCGGCGAAGGTGCGGTCCGCGATGGCGTCGCCCGTGAACATCACGTGCTCGACGGTCTCGAAGGTGAAGCCGGTCTTGGCGGCCGCGTCCTGGAGCAGGCCGAAGGCCATCGGGACGGCCTGTACGACGTGCACCTCGTGCCGGTCGACCAGGTCGAGCAGGTGACGGCCGTGGGCGGCGAGGGCGGGGTCGACCAGGACGGTCCGCCCGCCGCGGGCCAGGGTGGTCCACACGTCCAGCAGGCACAGGTCGAAGTTGAGGGGGGCGTAGTTGAGGACGGTCCGGTCGGGTCCGATGTCGAAGGCGGCGCCCGCCCAGGCGACGAACCGGTCCACCTCGTCCCGGCCCAGGGGGACGATCTTCGGCAGGCTGGTGGAGCCGGAGGTGGTGAGCAGGAAGGCCACCTCGGCGGCCTCCTCGGCGGGCAGCGGCTGGGCCGCCACGTCCGGGTTGGGACCCACCCGGGCGCTCTCCCCGCCGGGGGCGAGTACGTGCGTACACCCGGCCTGGGCGAAGAGGTCGGCGAGCAGGGTGTCCGCGAGCGCCGGGGACGGCAGCATCACCGGGCGGCGGGCGAGCAGGCAGGCGAGGACGAGGGCGACGGTGGCCGGGGACTTGTCGGCGAGGACACCGACCGGCTCGCCGGGGGCGAGGGCGAGGCGGGCCAGGCGGTCGCGTTCGCGGCCGGCCAGGTCGTACAGCTCGCGGTAGGTGGTCTCGGCCCCGTTGAAGACGAGGGCGGTGGCGTGCGGCCGGTCGTGGACCTGGGTCAGGAATCCGGCGACGAGGCCGGGGGCGGGAACCTGCCGGGTGTTCACGGCGGTGGTCATGGCTGGTCACCTCCTTCCGCGGACGGCCCCGCGAACTCGATCCAGCCGCTCTTGACGGCCGCGCCCTTGGGGGTCTTGCAGGTGAAGCGGACGACCCGGGCCTCGGCGTCGGGCTGCAGGACGATCTCCAGCGGGACACCGGGGGGCACGGGGGCGGAGAAGCGGCCGCCGAGGCCGCGCACCCGGCCGGAGTCGCCGTCGGCGAAGCGGTCCACGGCCTCCTCGACGGCGAGGGCGACCACGCTCATGCCGTGCGCGATGACGGTGTCGAAGCCGGCCGCGCGGGCGGCCTCCGCGTCGAGGTGGATGGGGTTGAGGTCGCCGGACGCGTGGGCGTACGTACGGATCCGGTCCGGGGTCAGCTCGTGCGTCACGCTCTGCGGCGGGCCCGCGCCGAGCGGGGCGGGGGCGGGGGATCCGCCCGCGATGTCACCGAAGGGCTCCAGCAGGGTGGCGCCCACCAGCAGGGCGGAGATGACCAGTTCCGCGAAGGGTTCCGGTCCGGTGGCCCCCGCGCCCTGCCCGGTCAGCCGGACCCGCAGCGCGATCCGGGCGCCGCGCGGCTCCTTGCGCACGCCGAGGACCTCCAGGCGTACCGTGACCTCCTCATCCGGGCGGACCGGGCGCAGGACGCGGATGTCCTGGCCGAGGTGGACCACGGAGACCGGGCCCGGCTCGGCGGCGGTCAGCTCGGCCACGGTCTGTTCGGCGACGGTGTGGGCGAGGACGAAGGGGTGTACGGGCGAGGCCTGGCCGGGGGCGGCGGGCGCCAGCCCGGGGCGGGCGGCGGCCCGGTAGCCGGTGACGTCGGCCTCGGTGACGGTCAGGGTGCGGACGGGGGCGGGCAGGGCGAGGAGCGTCATACCGGCGTCACCACCACGGAGGAGTTGTGGCCGCCGAACCCGAAGGAGTTCGTGATCGCGGGCCCCGGCCGGACGGCGCGCGGCGCGCCGTGGACGACGTCGATGTCCATTCCTGGCTCCAGCTGTTCGAGGTTGGCGGTGGGCGGCACCTCGCAGTGCCGCATGGCCTGCACGGTGGCGATGAGTTCGACGGCGCCTGCGGCGCCGATGAGGTGGCCGATGACGGACTTGGGGGCGGTGACGGGGGGCTGCGCGGTGCCGAACACCTTGGTGAGGGCGGCGGCCTCGGAGCGGTCGTTGTACGGGGTGGAGGTGCCGTGCGCGTTGACGTGCACGATGTCGGTGGGGTCGAGGCCCGCGTCGGCGATGGCCCCGGCCATGGCGGCGGCGGCTCCGGCGCCGTCGGGCAGCGGCATCGCCAGGTGGTGGGCGTCGGCGGTGGCGGCGTACCCGGCGACCAGGCCGTAGGTCTTCGCGCCGCGGGCCCGGGCGTCGTCGAGGCGTTCCAGGACGACGAACCCGGCGCCCTCGCCCATCACGAACCCGTCGCGGTCCACGTCGAAGGGACGTGAGGCGTGCTCGGGGTCGTCGTTGCGCAGCGAGACGGCGTTGAGGTTGCCGAAGCCGGCCAGGGTGACCGGGGTGAGCGTGTGCTCGCAGCCCCCGGCGAGGACGAGGTCGGCGCGGCCGGTCTGGAGGAGCATCAGGGCGTGGCCGATGGCGTCGGCGCCGCTGGCGCAGGTGTTGGCGACGGTGAGGGCGGGGCCGGTCCAGCCGAGCCGGATGGCGATCTGGGCGGCCGCCGCGTTGGGCATGGTCATCAGCGGCATGAGCGGGTTGACCCGGGCCGGTCCGGCCTCGGTGTAGTGGGCGGACTCCAGGTCGCTGGTGGCACGGCCGCCGACGGCGTTGCCGACGACGATGGCGGTGCGGCCGGCCTCGGCGGCCGGTGATCCGGCGTCGCGGTGGGCGGCGAGGGCGGCGGCCGTGCCGTAATGGGCGAAGGGGTCCATCCGGCGGGCCTCCTTGGCGGGGACCAGCCCCGCCAGCTCCTCCAGACCGCGGACGCGGCAGCCGATGCGGACCCGGTGGCGGCTGAGGTCGAGGTGGGTCAGCTCGGCCGCGGTGGACCGGCCGGTCCGCAGCGTGCTCCACAACTCGTCCGGGGTGCACCCGCCGGGGGTGACCACGCCCATGCCGGTGATGGCTACGGGCGGCTGCGCCGAACTGCCCCTGGACGATCCAGGCATGTCTCTCCTCGGTGACGGGTGCGGGAGGCGGGAGGGTGGGGCCGGTGAGCGCGGGGTCAGATGATCCGGCACTCGCGGGCGGACTTGATGAAGGCCTCGGCGGCGAAGTCGATGTCCGCCTTGGTGTGCGCGGCGGTGATGGCGATCCGCAGCCGGGCCAGGTCGTTGGGGACGGCCGGCGTGACCACCGGGAGGCCGATGACCCCGTTCTTGCGGCAGGTGGTCGCGTAGTCGTAGGCGGCCTCGTCGGACCCGGCGATGATCGGGACGACGGCGGTCTCGCTGTCGACGGTGCTCATCCCGGCGTCGTGGAGCATGCCGCGGAAGCGCGCCGACTCCTGCTGGATGAACTCGACCCGCTCCGGCTCGCGCTGGAGCACCCGCAGGGACTCCAGGGCGGCGGCGGCCTGGGCCGGGCCGAGGGCGGCGGAGAAGAGGAAGGGGCGGGCGGCGTACTTCAGGTGGTGGACCAGCTCCGCGGAGCCCGCGACCCAGCCGCCCATGGAGGGGATGGCCTTGGAGAGGGTGCCGAGCTTGATGTCGACCTTCACCTCGTGGTCGAAGTGCTCCTCGATGCCCCTGCCGGTGGCGCCGATGACACCGAGCGCGTGGGCCTCGTCGACCATCAGCAGCGCGTTGTGGGCGTCGCAGACCTTGCGCAGCTCCACGAGGGGGGCGATGTCGCCGTCCATGGAGTAGACGCTGTCGACGATGACCAGGCGGACCCCGGTGTCGGGGGCGGCGGCCAGCCGGCGCTCCAGGTGCGCCACGTCGTTGTGGCGGAAGCGGGTGACGGTGGCGCCGGAGAGCTTGCAGCCGTCGACGATGCTGGCGTGGTCGTACTTGTCGATGAAGACGGTGTCGCCGGGGCCGACGATGGCGCCGACGGTGCCCACGTTCGCCGCGTAGCCGGAGCCGAAGACGAGGGCCTTCTCGCGGCCCGCGAACCGGGCGACCTCCGCCTCCAGTTCCTCGTGCAGCGGGGTCGAGCCGGCCAGGGCGCGCACCCCGTGGTTGCCGGTGCCGTAGAGGTCCACGGCGGCCTTGGCGGCCGAAACCACCCGTTCGTCACCGGCGAGGCCGAGGTAGCTGTAGCCGGACATCATCAGCAGCCGCTGGCCGTCCTGGTCCGCGTACGCCGAGTCCCGCTCCACCGTGTATGCGACGAAGCTGTTCTTGCGGTTGGGCTCGTACTCAAGGGACCGGACGCGGTCCCGGAAGTAGGCCAGCTTCGGCTCCAGGCGGTCCCAGGCGGCGGATGCGTTCACGTGCTTCTCCTCGTCGTGATCGTCCGGCGGACCCGGAACTCCATCGGTGCCCTGCCGTTCTTCCGGCTGGGCTCTAGTGGAATTCCATTAAGACGCGTCGGCGCAATGACGACGCAACAGCGGGATTCGAGCGGGGCGATAGCGCGGCGCGACCTGGCATTTCATTCGCGAAGGAATGTTTGCCGGGCTCTGTTGACACGCGGAGAAGGCCCGAAGGTATCTTCGAACCGCACGCGAACCAGGGGGACACGGCCGGAAGTCGACCGTTTCGGAGAGTGCATAGTGCTGATCAGACTCGTAGGCCTTGTCACGATCGAGCCGGACGGAGCCCCGCCACAGCACCTCTCCAGCGCCCAGGCGCAGGTGGCGTTCGCCCGTCTCCTCCTCGAACGGGCAGGGGGCACCGAACGTGACCAACTGGCCGAGACCGTATGGCCCGAGGGACTGCCCGACACCTGGGCCTCGGCGCTGCGCAGCGTCGTGAGCCGGGTACGGACCTTCGTCACCACCCCGCAGGACCAGCCGGGGGTGACGCCCCTGATCGCGCAGGGCGGCCGGTACGTGCTGCGGATACCGCAGGACGCCGCCGTGGACGTGGAGTGCGCGGAGACGGCGGTCGCGGAGGCGGCCGAGGCGTACGCGGAGGGCGCCTACGCGGTGGCCCAGCAGCTGGCGGCCGGCGCGGTCTCGAACCTGCGCGGCTCGTTCCTGCCCTCGCACGAGGGGGACTGGGTCAACGCGGTGCGCGAGCAGCTGGAGGAGCTGCGGCTCAAGGCGCTGGAGATGGCGAGCCTGTCCTCGTCCGCGCTGGGCGACCAGCACCACGCCCTGCGGTACGCCGAGGAGGCGGTGCGGCGGGCTCCGTTCCGCGAGAGCGCGTACCGCTGCCGGATGGCGGCGCACACCCGGGCGGGCAACCGCGCCGAGGCGCTGCGCAGCTACCAGCAGCTGCGCGAGGTGCTGGCGGAGGAGCTGGGGATCGATCCGGCGCCGGAGACGGAGGCGGCGTACCTGGACCTGCTGCGCACGCCGGAGCCGCGGCCCGCGGCGCGGCCGTTCGCGGTCCTGGACCCGTTCCTGATGGGCATGTTCGAGGTGGACCGGGCGGCGGCCCCGCAGCCGTGCTCGCTGTCGGACCACGGCTGCGTGACGCACCCGACGGCGGCGGGTCCGGCGGCCGCGCGGCCGGCCGCCTCCCACCCCGCGGCGTAGGACACGCCGAACGGCCCCGGCCACCCTGGGGGGTTGGGGGCCGGGGCCGTCCTGGCGCGGGGACCGTCGTACGCGGGGACCGTCGCACGCGCGCGCCGGGTCAGGTGATCGACACGCCGCTGTCGATGCTGATGACCTGGCCGGTCATGCAGTCCTGGTCCAGGAACAGGCCGGCGCTGCGCGCGACCTCCTCGACCGTCACGAACCGCGGGATGGGGGCCTTGTCCTCCATGCCCTCGATCACCCGGTCCGGCAGGTCCTTCGTCATCCCCGTGATCATGAACCCCGGGGACAGCGCGTTCACCGTGACGCCGCGCCGGCCGCACTCCGACGCGAGCGTGCGGGTGAAGCCGATCAGGCCCGCCTTGGACGCCGAGTACGCCGTCTGCCCGGCCGTCGCGATGATGCCCGACGGGGAGACGATGTTGATCACCCGGCCCCAGCGCTGCCGCAGCATGGCCGGGACCGAGGCCCGGGCCGTGTGGAAGGACCCGATCAGATTGGTCTGGATGACCTGCGCCCAGTCCGCCGGGTTCTGCATCGCCATGAGGCCGTCCTTGCGGATGGCCCCGTTGTTGACGAGTACGTCGACGGGCCCGAGCGCGGCGGTGATCTCCGCGTACATCCCCTGGACCGTCTCCCAGGAGCCGACGTCGCCCGTGACCAGCACGGACGGGTTCGTCAGCTTCTCCTGGACCGCCACCGCCGCGTCGCGCGAACTGTTGTAGTGCACCGCGACCCGGCAGCCCAGGGCGTCCAGCTCCAGCGCCAGCGCCTGGCCGAGACCGCCCGAGGCGCCGGTGACGAGCGCGACCGGGGACTCGGGCCGCTGGCCCGCACTCTTGTTGCTCATGCTGCCGCACCGCCCCATTCCATCAGGATCGAACCCCATGTCATACCGGCGCCGAACCCGGCCAGCAGGACCTTGTCACCGGCCTTGATCCGGCCCTCGTCGAGGGCCTCCGCCAGCGCGATCGGGATGGAACCCGACGCCGTGTTGCCGTACTTCTGGAGGTTGGTGATCAGCGCCTCCTGGCGCAGCCCGGTGTGGGACATGATCGAGTTGATGATCCGGATGTTCGCCTGGTGCGGCACCACGTGGTCCACGTCGGCCGCGTCCACCTTGGCGCTCTCCAGCGTCTCGCGCACCGTACGGACGGTGTAGCGGACGGCGTTGAGGTAGATCTCGTTGCCGTTGATCTGCGCGTAGTGCAGACCCGCGTCGAGCGTCTCCTGGGTGGTCGGCATCCGGCTGCCGCCCGCGAGCACCTTCAGGGATCCGGTGCAGGAGCCGTCGGCGCCCAGGTTCCAGGCCTTGACCCGGTTCTCCGGCCCGGCCTGGAGGACGACGGCGCCCGCGCCGTCGCCGACCAGGATGGACAGGTCCCGGTCGGCCGGGTTGGCCGTCAGGGTGTGGGTGTCGGAGCCGATCAGCAGGATCGGCCGGGGGTCGATCGCGATGAGGGCCATCGCGGAGACGAGCCCGTAGACGAAGCCCGCGCACTCCGAGTTGACGTCGTGCGCGCTCCCGGCGATGCCGAGTTCGTGGTGGACGAACGCGGAGGTCGCCGGGGACGGCTGCTCCGGAGTCGCCGTGGCGACGATGAGGTGGGCGATGTCGGCGCCGGTCAGGCCCGCCTTGTCCAGAGCGCGCCGGCCGGCCTCGACGGCCAGGGAGACGGTGGTCTGCCCCGGATCCACCGCCCGCCGCTCACGGATCCCGCAGCGGCTGACGACCCAGTGCTCGTCCACGCCGAAGCGCTCCGCGAGTTCCGCACTGGTGACGACGCGCTCGGGTACGGACATGCCCCACCCGGTGATGTCGAAGCCGGTCACGTGCTTCCCCTCGCCCTCTGTTACGCCTGCGCCGGGACGAGCTCGACGATCTTCGCGTAGACATCACGCAGAGTCGTCGTGTCGTCGAGGTCCGCGAAGAGCGACTCGTCGGCCGGGATGTGCGGGTAGTTGGTCTGGAATCCGTACAGCCACTCCATCAGGTCCAGCGAGTCGACGTCCGCGATGTGCTGGAGCGGGGCGTCGGGGCTGACCTCTGCGGCACCCGAAACGGCCTCGAGCTGGCTCGCCAGTTCTTCGATGGTGGGCAGCGACATGGGGTCGGTCCTCTCTCGGCAGTGCAACTCGGCAGTGCGTCTTGGTTTTCGACAGCGATGAAAACCCCGGGCCCGCAAGGAAGGCGCAACACGGCCTCCCACCACCCCCTCGGCACCCCCTTTTTCCAGCGGATTCGGACCGTGTTGCGCATGCCTTGCGCGTCATCGGGTTTTCTCGGACGCGAATTCAGATCGGACGGCCCCGCCGGACAGCCAGGGCCCCGCCGGACAGCCCCGGACAGCCAGGAATGAGGATCAGATGACAACGGTCGCCCCCAAGTCGGTGGACCCCGAGGTCGATGCGATCAGGCACCACTACGAGGTCAGCAACGATTTCTACCGGCTGCTGCTGGGCCCCACGATGATGTACTCCGGCGGCTACTGGGAGGACGGCGAGGACCTCGTCGCCACCCTCGACGAGGCGCAGGAGCGCAAGCTCGACAAGTTCGCGGAACTCGCGGGCGTCCGCGCCGGCGGCGCCCAGCGGGTCCTGGACATCGGCTGCGGCTGGGGCACCATGCTCAACCGCCTCACCACCGTCCACGGCGCCGAAGAGGCCGTCGGCCTGACCCTGTCGCGCACCCAGGAAGCCTTCATCGACGGGCTGAAGAACCCGAAGATCACCACGCTGGTCGAGAGCTGGGCCGACTACAAGGTCGCCGACGACAGCGAGAAGTACGACGCGGCGTTCTGCATCAACGCGCTGGAGCACTTCGTCTCCTCGGCGCTGCCGCCGAAGGAGCGCACCAAGCGCTACCGGTACTTCTTCCAGCAGGTCGCGAACACGCTCAAGCCGGGCGCCAAGTTCGTGCTGCACACCATGACCGCCGAGGCGCTGCCGATGAACCGCGCGCTCCTCGACGACCTGAAGTTCCTGCAGCGGTCCGAGTTCAAGGACTGCCACATCCCGCACCTGCACGAGCTGGCCGCGGGCGCCGAGGGTCTCTTCGAGATCGACGAGATCGTCAACGAGCGCGAGTCCTTCGCGATGGCCTGCCGCGCCTGGCTGGTGCTGCTCGCCGAGCGCCGGGACGAGGCCGTCGCCCTGGAGGGCGAGGAGGTCGTGGCCCGCTTCGAGCGCTACCTCGACATCTTCGCGTACACCCTCGAAGACAAGTTCTTCAACAACTTCCGCGTGACCATCACGCGCCGCTAGGAGGCCGACGTGACGAGCATTCTCGAACCGGCCAAGGACGGCGGAGCCCGCCCGACGACCGAGGCGGCCGCCAAGGGCCGCGGACCGACCCGGCATCTGCGGGTCGCCGTCATCGGTACCGGGTTCTCGGGCCTGGGTACCGCCATCCGGCTGCTGCAGTCGGGCATCGACGACTTCCTGGTGTTCGAACGGGCCGATGAGGTCGGTGGCACCTGGCGCGACAACAGCTATCCGGGTTGTGCGTGCGACGTCATGTCCCACCTGTACTCCTTCTCGTTCGCCCAGAACCCGAACTGGAAGTCCACCTTCGGCAAGCGCGACGAGCTGTACGCGTACCTGCGCGACACCGCCGACCGCTTCGGCGTCCGCCCGCACATCCGCTTCGGGCACGAGCTGGTCTCCGCCCGCTGGGACGACGGCGAGCGGCACTGGAAGGTCGAGACCTCGCAGGGCGACTACACCGCGCAGGTCCTGGTCACGGGCACCGGCTACCTCAGCGAGCCGGCCGTCCCGAACATCAAGGGGCTCGCGGACTTCGAGGGCAAGGTCTTCCACTCCTCGCGGTGGGACCACGACCACGACCTGACCGGGCGCCGCGTCGCGGTCATCGGTACGGGCGCCTCCGCGATCCAGTTCGTCCCGCAGATCCAGCCGGACGTCGAGCGCCTGGACCTCTACCAGCGCACGCCCCCGTGGGTCGGCCCGAAGAACGACAAGCCGACCAGCGCGACGCAGGCCAAGCTGCTGCGCTCGATGCCCGGCTACCAGAACTTCCGGCGGAACTTCAACATGTGGGGCCGGGAGATCCTGGCCTTCGTGATGGCCCGCCCGAAGGTCGCCGGGAAGATGCAGAAGATGGCGAGCGACCACCTCAAGAAGTCGGTGCCGGACGAGGCGCTGCGCGCCAAGCTGACCCCCGACTACGTGATGGCCTGCAAGCGGCTGCTGTTCTCGAACACCTGGTACCCGGCGATCCAGCAGCCCAACGTGGACCTGGTCACCGACGGGATCGCCGAGGTCCGCGCCAAGTCCATCGTGGGCGAGGACGGGGTCGAGCGCGAGGTCGACACCATCATCCTGGGCACCGGTTTCCAGGCCACCGACCGTCCGGTCGCGCGCCGGATCTGGGGCCGGGACGGCGTACAGCTGCGCGACGCGTGGAAGCGGGAGGGCATGTCGGCCCACCGGGGCACCACGATCGCCGGGTTCCCGAACCTGTTCATGCTGCTGGGCCCGAACACCACGCTGGGGCACTCGTCCCAGGTCGTGATGATCGAGGCGCAGATCAACTACGTCGTGGACGCGCTGAAGCAGATCGAGAAGCGCGGTCTGTCCAGCGTCGAGGTCCGCAAGGAAGCGCAGGCGGCCTGGAACAAGGCCCTCGACGCCAAGCTCGACGGCTCGGTGTGGAACGCGGGCAACTGCCAGAGCTGGTACCTCGACGAGAACGGGCGCAACCCGTCCATCTGGCCGACGTACACCTGGCGCTTCCGCAACCAGACCAAGCGCTTCGACCTGAGCGAGTACCAGCTCGCCTCGCAGGTGCGCACGACGAAGCCGGTGCCGCAGCAGTAGGTCCCCACCGGTCCCCACCGTTCCACCGGGCGCGCGTACGGACGTACGGACGTACGCGCGCCGTTCACACAGGTCACGCACGTCACGTATGCACGTACGCCATGGAATCGGGAGACGTACGCAGATGAGCAGTACCTCTGGAGTCAACGCCGGCGCCGACGCTGTCGCCGGCACCGTCGCGCAGCCGTCCCGGCGGCGGATCCTCGGCTCGATGGCGGCCACCGCGGTCGCCGTCGTGGGCTGGAACGCCGTCGACCAGACCTGGGCGACGGCCGCCGAGGCGGCCGGGAACCCGGACGTCGTCCCGGTGCCGGGACTCGTCGGCACCCTGGTGACGACGCCCGCCACGGTCGGGTCCTTCGGCACGGACTTCGGTCACCTCTGGGACGCGCCGGGCAACAAGCCGTGGGCCGTGCTGCACCCGGGCAATGTCGAGGACATCGTCACGATCGTCAACTACGCCCGGACCAACGGGATCAAGGTGGCGGCCAACGGGCAGGGCGGCACGGGCACGGACATCGAGTCGCACTCGGTGTACGGGCAGGCCCGGGTGCCCGGCGGCATCTCCATCGACGCCAAGGGCATGTCGAAGATCCTCTCCATCGGCGAGAACTGCGCCGTGGTGGAGGCGGGGGTGACCTGGGGTCAGCTGACCGACGCCACCCTCAAGGTGGACAAGACCCCGCCGGCGCTGCCCGACTACCTGTACATCTCGGTCGGCGGCACCATCAGCATCGGCGGGATCGGCGGCACGGTGCAGCGCTACGGCCTGCTGTGCGACAACGTGCAGTCCATCGACATCGTCACGGGTGACGGCAAGCTGGTCACCGCCACCCCGCTGCTGCGCGCGGAGCTGTTCAACGCGGCGCTGTCGGGCGGCGGCCAGGTCGGCATCATCGTGCGGGTCAAGGTCAAGCTGATCCCGGCGCCGAAGCGGTCGGTCATCTTCAGTCTCTTCTACGCCGACGTGGACACGTATCTGCACGACGCGGAGAAGGTGATGGCCGACGGCCGGTTCCAGGTCCAGGCCGGCGAGATGCTCCAGAAGCCGGACGGTTCGGGCTGGCGCTACAAGATGGAGGTCGGCGCCACCTACAACACGACCCCGCCGGACCGCGCGAAGCTGCTGGGCGACCTGAAGGACGTACGGGCGGACGCGGTCATCGAGGACACGACGTACCGGGAGTACATGTTCCGGCTGGACGCCTACGAGGCCTACCTCAAGGAGACCGGCCACTGGTTCGGCCCCAAGCCGTGGCTGAGCATGTTCCTCCCGGCCTCGAAGACGAAGACCTTCATGAAGCTGGTGGAGCGGGAGCTGAACGCCGAATCCCTGGGCGGCGGGTTCCTGCTCTTCTACCCGTACTTCACCTCGAAGATCAAGAAGCCGCTGGCGATGCAGCCCAACGAGTCCGTGGGCTACCTCTTCGACCTGCTCCGCTTCCCGAACGCGGGCGCGGACATCGACGGGATGCTGGCGCAGAACCGCCGCCTGTACGACCTGGCGGTGTCGATGGGCGCCAAGCGCTACCTCGTGGGCTCGGTCCCGAACATGACGCAGGCCGACTGGCGGACGCACTTCGGCAACCGCTGGACGGGCTTCGTCAACGCCAAGAAGAAGTACGACCCGAACAACCTCTTCACGCCCGGCCAGGGCTTCTTCGCCTGACGGTGACGGCCTGACCGGAAGTGGAGTCCCGGCGGCGGGGGTGGGGTGAGGGACCCCGCCCCCGCCGCTGTCCCATATCCCGTTCCTGTATCCCGTTCCTGTGCTCAATTTTCGGAGGCTTCGAGATGACGACGACATACGACCTGATCGACGAGGCGGTGATCGACGCCCCGGCGGCCGCCGTCTGGGAGGCGCTCGTCGCGGAGCTGCACGGCGCCAAGAAGTGGTGGGTGCCGTCCAACACGTTCGCCGTCATCTCCGGCTCCGCCGACCAGGTCGGCGGCCGGATCGGGGTCACCGTCCACACCAAGGGATCCGACAACGGCGGCCTCAAGCTCCGCTTCACCTCGCGCACCGTCGCGGTGGAGCCGGGCCGAAAGCTGGAAGTGGAGTACGTCGACGGGGTGTTCCGGGGGCGCAGCGTCTTCCGGCTGGAGCCGCTGGCCGACGGCCGGACCCGGATCTCGATGCACTTCGTCGGCACCCCGAACGGCTTCCTGAAGATCCTCTCCAAGGTCGCCGACCTGGGCGCGGAGCACTCCAAGGGGGCCCTGTCGGCCTTCGAGTCGCTGAACCGTCAGCTCTCGCCCGTGGGCGCGGGAGCCCGGCGATGAGCGCGCCGCTGGAGGCGGAGCTGGCCCGGGAGACGAGCCGGGAGCTGACCGTACGGACGGACGACGGCGCGGAGCTGGCGGTGACCGTACTGGCCCCCCTCGCCGGGACGGCGCCCTCCGTCGACGTGGTCCTCGTCCACGGCTGGGCGCACACCCGGCGCGTCTGGGGCACGGTCGCGGACCGGCTGATCCGGTCCGGGCACCGGGTGGTGCTCTACGACCAGCGCGGGCACGGCGCCTCCACCGCGGGCCGGACCCCGGTCTCGGTGGAACGGCTCGGCGCGGACCTGGCGGCCGTACTGGGCGAGACGGACGCGCGCGGCGCGGTCGTGGTCGGCCACTCGGGCGGCGGGTTCGCGGCGCTGTCGTACGCCGCCCACGACCCGGAAGCCGGGCGCCTGCACGGCCTGGTGCTGCTGGGGACGGCCGCGCACGGCCAGGACACCCCGGACAGCGAGGTCAAGATGATGGGCAACGCCCTGTTCTCGTGGGCGCTGCGCCGGTCCTGGCTGGGCGGCAAGCTGCTGTCCTCGACCATGGGCAAGGGGGTGGACCCGGTCGCGCTGGACGTGAACCGGCAGCTGTTCGCGGCGACCGCCCCGCACGTCCGGGCCGAGTTCTTCCGCTGCACGCGGGGCTGGGACGTGCGCGAGGCGCTGAAGAAGGTGACGGTGCCCGCGGTGGTGCTGCACGGGGAGGGCGACAAGGTGATCGCCCCGGCGCTGGCCGAGATCCTCGCGGAGACCCTCCCCGGGGCCCGCTTCGAACCGGTGCCGGGCGCGGGCCACATGCTGCCGCTGGAACGCCCGCTGCTGGCGGTCTCGGCGGTGGCGGAACTCACCTCACTCTCGTCGCTCTCGCCACGGTGATCGAGGGACTCCTCCCGCCGGGCGTCGCGTCCTCGGAAGCCTTCGACGACGCGGCGCCCGCCCCCCTGTTCCCGGCCGAGGCGGCACTGCTGGCGGGCCGCCGGGAGCGCAGGCGCCGCCAGTTCGCGACAGCCCGGGCCTGCGCCCGCCGCTGCCTGGCCGACCTCGGCCACGCCCCCGTCCCCCTGCTCCCGGGCCCGGGCGGCGCCCCGGCCTGGCCGCCCGGGGTGGTCGGCAGCATCACCCACTGCGACGGCTACCGCGCCGCGGTAGCCGACCACCGCACCCATACGTCGGCCCTCGGCATCGACGCCGAACCGGCGGGCCCCCTCCCCCCGGGCGTCCTCGGCCTGATCACCTCCCCGGCGGAACGCGCCCACCTGGCCACCCTGACCGAAGCCCACCCGGACATCTTCTGGGAGCGGATCTTCTTCTCGGCGAAGGAAGCGGCATACAAGGCCTGGTACCCGTCCACGGGCATCTGGCTCGGCTTCCGCCAAGCCACCCTGACCCTCTCCCCCACAGGCACCTTCACCTGCGTCCTCCACCCCCCGCCCCACGCGCCCCCCGCAAACCCTCACTACGAGGGCCGCTGGCTGTCGACTTCGACTCTGGTCCTGACGGCGGTCCACCGGGAGGGGTGAGCAGCGCTCGGGTAGGTTGGCCCTCCATGGATGATCTTCATGACCTGCCTTCCGCCCTGCCCGTCGAGCCGCTCACCGTCGCGGCGGGGCAGGCGGCCTGTGTGGCGCTGGACGTCTCGGCGAATGCTGCCACTGCCGCCGGTCTGGTCCGGCGCGCCGCTGCCCAGGGCAGCGACCTGCTCGTCCTTCCGGAGCTGTTCCTCACCGGATACGAACTGCCGGGCATCGTGGCCGCCCCCGCGACCTACGCGTTGAGCCCCGAGGACCCCCGACTGGACGTACTGGCCACCGCCTGTGCTGAGACCGGGACTGCTGTGGTGGTGGGGGCTCCTGCTGTGGATGGGGGGAGTGGTGGGCTGCGGATTTCGGCGTTCGTGTTCGGGCGGGACGGGCGGTTCGTGGTGCGGTATGACAAGCAGCATGTGACGCCGGGCGAGCGGGCCGCCGGGTTCACCGCGGGGGCTCGGGGGTGCACCGTTTCGCTTGATGGGTGGCGGCTCGGGTTGGGGATTTGTTGGGACTCCGGGTTTCCCGAGCATGCTCGGGCTGCCGCGCTCGATGGGGCGCACGCGTATCTCGTCGGGGCGATGTTCGGGCGAGGGGGTGGGGAGCGGCAGCTCGGGACCGTGTTTCCGGCTCGGGCGCTCGACAACACCAGTTATGTGGTGCTCGCCAATCACAGCGGGCCCAGTGGTTCGTACGACGGGTGTGGGAGGAGTGGGGTGTGGGGGCCCGATGGGATGTTGCTCGCCGAGGCGGGGACGGAGGATCCGGGGCTGGCCGTGGCGCGGCTGGAGCCCGATGTGCTGGCGCGGGCCAGGGCCGAGGATCCGGTCCTGGTCGACCCCTCGCTCAGCGCCCCGGTGCGGGCGCGGAGTAGCGCCGACGTGTGAGTCAGACCGGCAGGATCACCGTGCGCGGGGGTGCCGGGGCTTCCTGGGGGGTGTCCGGGGTGGTGCCCGCGCGGAATTCCTGGGGGCTTACGCCGCGGACGCGCTTGAAGGCCGTCGAGAGGGCGAAGGCGCTGCTGTAGCCGACGCGGCGGGCGACCGTGGCGACGGTGGCTTCCGGTTCGCGCAGCAGGTCGGCGGCCAGGGCCAGGCGCCAGCCCGTGAGGTAGGCGACCGGGGGCTCGCCGACGACCTCCGCGAAGCGGCGGGCCAGGGAGGCGCGCGAGACCCCGACCTTGAGGGCGAGTTCCTCGACGGTCCAGCCGTACGCCGGGTTCTCGTGCAGCAGCCCCAGCGCGGGGCCGACCACCGGGTCGCTCTGGGCGCGGTACCAGGCGGGCGCGCCGCTGCCCGGATCGGCGAGCCAGGTGCGCAGGATGCCGATGAGGAGGAGGTCCAGGAGGCGGTCCAGGACGATCTCCTGGCCCGGTTCGTCCTTGCCGATCTCCATCGCGAGCAGCCGGACCAGGGTGTCGTCCCCGGACGCGGCCGGGCGGACCAGGATGGTGGGCAGCGCGTTCAGCAGCCGCCGGCCGATCTCGCTGGGCGCCTGGTAGGTGCCGCTGAGCATGATGGCCGAGCCGTCGTCCTGGAAGGCCTCGCCCCAGGACCGCACGCCCAGCGCCATGGTGTCGGTGACGTCCTCCCCCGCCTCGGTGTTGCACCGCTGCTCCGGTCCCACCGTGATCTGGACCGGGGTGTCCGGGCTGTCGGCGACCGTGTACGGATCGGGGCCGCGTACGACGGTCAGGTCGCCGGGGCGGATCAGTACGGGCGTTCCCCGGTCCGGCACCAGCCACGCCTCGCCGCGCACCATCGTGACGACGGACAGCGGGGCCTGGTCCTCGACGCGCAGCGACCAGGGCGGGTTGAAGACGGACTTGAGGAGGAAGGCACCCCGGGCCTTGGGGCCTTCCAGCAGACCGGTCAGAGTGTCCATATCTGCGATGCGCCTTCCTTGTGCCGGTCGGTCCGAAAGCGCCCGCTCTCCCGCGGGGGACGGAAGTGAGAGCGGGCGCCGTTCACGGGGGTGGTGCTTCCTACGACGCCTACGCCGCCGAGCCGCGGCCGTGCAGGGTCAGCGCCCGGCCCAGCGCGGCGAGGGCCGCCGTGCAGGCCACGGTGCGCACGATGTTGCCGCCGGTCCAGCGGGCCCCGAAGCGGGACCTGGCGGCCCCGAAGTCGGCTCCGGCGCGGGCCAGTTGGGTGTTCAGCGGGATGTTGATCACCGCGGTCACCACCAGCGAGAGGGCGTACAGGGCGAAGGCCGTCCAGCCCCAGCGCGCCGCGTCCGGCCGGCCGCCGCGCTGCTGCTGTACGGCTGCCACGCCGGTGGCGAGGAACGCCCCGAGGAAGAGCAGGCCGAACAGCCCGTTGTCGATGGCGTCGTTGATGTTCCGCATCGCGGTCACGTAGGTCTGGTCGTCACCGCGTCCCAGGCCCGGCATCACCGAGATGTCAAAGGCGAAGTAGAGACCGGCCATCAGGCCCGTGCCCACCGTCGCCGCCACCAGGGTGGCCGATTGGGTCGTCGTGCTCGTCACGTCAGGATTCCCTTCAGTGTGCGCTCGTACCGCCTGCGCAACAGCGTCGCACCGATCAGCCGGACCGGCGGTGGAATGGTGGAGGACACGTGCGCGACGGACTCGCGGCTCGCGCCGTCGAACATCCACGGCTGGAGGTACGTCATCACGCGCACCGGGGCGCTGGAGACCACCTTGCGCTCCTCCGCCAGGTAGGCCCGCTCCCCCAGCCGGTCGAAGACGGGGAAGACCACGCGTTCCTCGTCGCGCAGGTGGCCGCGCAGGATCTCCTCGAAGCCCTTGGCCGCCGCCACCAGCCCGTCGCCGCCGCGTCCCACGGCCGTGGACACCGCCGCCATCGCCGCGTCCAACTCCTCGTGGTCGTCGTGGAGTTCGCGGGCCTGCGCGTCGAAGTCGGCGTCGCGGCGGCGCAGCCCCGGCCACAGCACGTCGTCCTCGCTGGTGTGGTGCCACTCGATGACCTCGCGCAGCCGCTGCCACCACTCGGCGCCCCCGCCCCGCCAGGCGGGCGCGGCCGCGCGCAGCCGTGCCGCGTCGCGCCGCATCGCGATGTGCATCAGGGCGAAGCCGTGGAAGTGGGGTGGGAGCGCTGCCAGTCCGTTCTCGCTGGAGCTGGAGAAGGACGGTGGGGGTGTGCCGGTCATCGGGGTCTCCTCCCGGTGGGGGCGACGTGTGGGCGTGCGTACACCCGGCCCTTGTCCCCGTCCGGCAGGCCGCCGGACGGGGACAGGGACCAGACGTGCCGGTCAGACGTTCCAGACCCCGCTCGCCGCCGCCTCGCGGGCGAAGTCGGCGAAGTCCTTGGGCTTGCGGCCCAGGGCCTCCTCGACCCCGTGCACCAGGTGCGCGTTGCGGCCGTCCAGGATCATGGTGAACAGGTCGGCGAACTCCTCCGGGAGGTCGTTCTCCCGCAGGACGGCGCGGTACTCCTCGTTGGTGACCGGGATGTACGTGATCTCCCGGCCGGTGGCCTTGGTCAGTTCCGCGGCGACGTCGCTGTAGCTGAGCAGCCGCGGGCCGGACAGTTCATAGGTCTTGCCGATGTGCTTGTCGTCGGTCAGGGCGGCCACGACCACGTCGGCGATGTCGTCGACGTCGACGAAGGCCTCCACCGCGTCCCCGGTCGGCAGGGCGATCTCACCGGCCAGGACGGGCTCCAGGAAGAAGCTCTCGTTGAAGTTCTGGTTGAACCAGCTGGCCCGCACCACGGTCCAGTCGGCTCCGGAGGCCTTGAGGTTGTCCTCGCTGACCTCCGCGGCCTCCTCGCCGCGGCCCGAGAGCAGCACCAGGCGGCGGGCGCCGCTCGCCACGGCCACCTTGGAGAACTCGCCGACCTGCTCGGCGGCACCCGGGAAAGCTAAGTCCGGGTAGTAGGTCACGTATACCCGGTCTACACCCTCCAGGGCCGCCGCCCACGTCTCCGGCTGGTTCCAGTCAAAGGCCGGCTCACCATGGCGCGATCCGACCCGGACCGGAAGACCCTGGGCGGCGAGTTTTTCGGCGACGCGCCGGCCGCTCTTGCCGGTGCCTCCGATGACGAGGGTGATCTGCGCGTTCTGAGTGTTCTGCGTGTTCTGAGTCATGAGTACAGTCAAGTCCAGTCTCGCGAGACGGGCCATAGCCACAAAGCTCTCCTCCATACGCGTGCGTCTACGGCCTGAGCCCGCGAAAGGGGGCATGGACTGCGTGGCGGCGGCGGGAACCCTCGAATCGTAGGCATGCCTTACCCGGCCCGGCCACAGCATCCCGAGCCCGTCCCGAGCCCCCCTCGACCCCGCCTGGAGCCGTTCACGAGGGGCTCCCGGGGATCCCTGGACCCACTCCCCGGCGCACGCCCAGCGGACCTCCGCCCGGCCCGGACCCGCCCTGGACCCGGCCTGGACCCGCCCTGGAACCGTTCTGTACGCCGGGACTTGAGCGATCCTCCGGCGCGCGCCACCAGCATCAACCCTTGGAAGACCGCAGCGAGGTCCGGGAGGCCCCATGAACCCCACTCCGGAGCATCCGGAGCTCGACCAGTTGTCCGCCGACCTGGGCGGTCTGCTCGGCCGGATCGGGCTCGACCCGGCCGGAGAACGGCCGGAGCGCCGGGACCGCATCGACATCCGCTTCGCGGCCACGGCCGCCCGCCACCCGGTCCGGATCGCCGCGCGCGACCCGGAGGAGCAGGCCACGTACCTCGAACTCGACTGGCTCGCCGACGAGATCGCGCGCAAGCTCTCCGGCCGTACGGGCCCGGGGCGCGCGGTCGCCGTGCGCGCCCGGCGCTCGTGCATGTCCGCGGGCGCCGTCGTCGGCGCGCTGCGCTCGGGGGCGGCCGTACTCCCGCTGGAGCCCGGGCACAACGCGGGGCTCCAGGAATTCCTGATGCGCGACGCCGACGCCTCGCTCGTCATTTCGGACAGCGGACTGCTGCGCGACGAGGTCCCCGTGTCCAAGGCCGGTCCGTTCGTCATCGCGACCCGTCCGCGCAGCGCGGCCGCCGTACGTCGTGAACTCCCGCAGGAGGCCGCCTTCCTGGCGCTCCCCTCGGGCGGCCACCCCGGCCGTGCGCTGTCCGTGGACCCGGTGACGCACGGGGAGGTGCTGTCCTGGGTGGACAGCATCGTTCCGCTGCTGGAGGCGGGGCCGCAGGAGGTGTGGGCCTCGTTCCACTCGCTGAGCCTGGACCTGGGCATGCGGGAGATATGGGGGCCGCTGCTCTCGGGCGGGCTCGCGGTGGTCGTCGACCGGGACACCGGGGCGGACGCCCGCGAGTTCGCCGAACTGCTGGGGGACGAGCAGGTGACGGTGCTGACGCAGCTGCCCTCCGGGCTGGCGCGGCTCACCGGAGCCGCCGCGCGCGGGACGACGCTGCCCGCGCTGCGGCACGTACTGCTGTCGGACGAACCGGTGGAGGAGCGGGTGCCGGCCGACTGGAAGGCCTCGGGGATCGCGCCGTGGGCCGTGGTCTGGGAGGTTTCGGGATCGCCCACCGTGCTGTGAGCGATGGACGCCGTGCGGGGCGCCCCGCCGGGGCGCCCCGCACGTTCAGACGTTCCCCAGCCCGCCGCACACGTTCAGCGCCTGCGCCGTGATGGACGCGGCGAGGTCGGTGGTCAGATAGCCGACCAGCCCGGCCACCTCCTCGGGCGTGGAGTAGCGCCCCAGCGGGATCCGCGCCTCGAACTGCTCCTGCACGTACTGCTCGGTGGTGTCCCACACCTGCGCGTACCCGCTGCGCACGAGGGCCGCGGTGGGCGTCTCGACGTACCCGGGGCAGACCGCGTTGACCGTGACCCCGAGCGGGGCCAGCTCCTTGCCCAGGGACTTCGTGAAGCCGACGACCGCGTGCTTGGCGGCGGAGTAGGGGGCGCCGAGCAGGACGCCCTGCTTGCCCGCGGTGGAGGCGATGTTGATGATCCGGCCCCAGCCCGCGGCGCCGAGCCCGCCCCGGCCGAGCACCTCGCGGGTGACCAGGAAGACGCTGTTGAGGTTGGTGTCGATGACCTCGTACCACAGCTCGTCGGTGAGGTCGGCGGTCGCGCCGCCGCCGCTGCGGCCCACGTTGTTGACGAGGACGGAGACCGGCTCGTCGAAGGCGAGGGCGGCCGCCGCGACGAGGGCCGCCACCGAGGCGCGGTCGCGTACGTCGGCCGCCGCGCCCTCCACGTCCAGGCCCTCGGCCCGCAGGTCCTCGACGGTCTGCTTCACCGCCGACTCCGTGCGCGCGCACAGGAAGACCCGGTGGCCGCGCGCGCCGAGGTCCCGGGCGATGGCCAGGCCGATGCCGCTGGTCGCCCCGGTGACCAGGGCCACGGGCCGTTCGGGGGCTCTGTTCATCGCCGTCGGCTGTGCCTTCATCGGGCGCCCTCCCATGCTCGCGTTGACGTCATGACGGTCGCGGAGGGGACTCGGGGCGCACCGGAAGGGTGATGGAGGAAACCGGAGGGTGTCGGACAGCCGGTTACGCGGCCGGTTACGGGGCCGGTTACGCGGCCGGCTCGGCGGCCGCCCGCAGCAGCGCGCGGGCCCCGGCGTGCAGCCGCTCCGCGTCCAGCTCCTCGCAGTCCACCGCCATGCCCATGCCGGTGGCCGCGGCGCTCTCGTAGAACGACTGGTACTGGATGTACGGCTGGAACCCGTCGGACGCGTCCCGCCCGATCAGGAGCGTCACGAGGTGGGTGCGGCCCGTGTCGTCCGTACGGGAGAGTTCCATCTCGTACTCGTACGGCTCCGCGCGCGGCGGCAGGTCCAGCACCGCCCGCGCGAAGGCCCGTACGTGCGCGGCGCCGTCGAAGGCGAGGGTCTCCGTACCGGACGGCGACTCGGCGCGCAGCAGCCATGCGTCGCCCGCGCCCTCCACCGTCAGCGCGCTGCGCCCGTGCGGGCCTTCGTGGCGGCAGACGAACGCCGGTTCCGTGTGTGTCATGGGCACAGCATGCCAACCCGGCGTGCGGGCCGGGCGTGCGGGCCGAGCCCGGGGCCGGGCCGGGGTCCGGGCGTTAACGCCGTTAACGCTCCGCTCTGCCTCCGCCACTCACGGTGTTAACGGCGTTAACGCCGTTAACGCCCCCCGGTCCGGCGCCGGTTCAGCGTTCGTCCGGCGAAAGCAGCAGCCGCTTCTGGGGTTTGCCCATGGCGTTGCGCGGGAGTGACGCCACGAACCGCACCTCGCGCGGGCGTTTGTGCACCGAGAGGTGGGCCGCGACGAAGTCCGTCAGCTCGGCCGCGCCGACCCCTTCAGCGACGACGAAGGCGACGATGCGCTGGCCGAGGTCGGTGTCCGGGACGCCGACCACGGCGGCCTCGCTGACCGCCGGGTGGTCGAGGAGGGCGTTCTCGACCTCGCCCGCGCCGATCCGGTAGCCGCCCGACTTGATCATGTCGATGGAGGCGCGGCCGACGATCCGGTGCAGGCCGTCCGCGTCGATGGCCGCGATGTCGCCCGTACGGAACCACCCGTCCTCGGTGTACGAGGCGGCCGTGGCCTCGGGGCGGCCCAGGTAGCCGCTGAACAGGGTGGGTCCGGTGAGCTGGAGTTCCCCGATCTCGGCGCCGGGCTCGGCGGCGATCCGGGTACGGACCCCCGCGACCGGGGTGCCGACCGTACCGGGGCGGGGCACCGCGTCCGCCCGGGCGCTGAGCGTGATCAGGGTTTCGGTCATGCCGTACCGCTCCAGCGGCGCGTGCCCGGTGAGGTGCGACAGCGCGCGGAAGACGGGGGTGGGCAGCGGCGCGCTGCCCGAGACCAGGAGCCGGGCTCCGGCGAGGGCCGCGGCGGCGGCCGGGTCGGCCGCGATCCGGGACCAGACGGTGGGGACGCCGAAGTAGAGGCTGCCGCCCGCCGCGGCGTACGCCCCGGGGGTGGGGCGGCCGGTGTGGACCAGGCGGCTGCCGGTGCGCAGGGCGCCCAGGACGCCGAGGACCAGGCCGTGGACGTGGAACAGCGGCAGCCCGTGGACCAGGGTGTCCTCCGCCGTCCACTGCCAGGCGTCGGCGAGGGCGTCGAGCCCGGCGGCGAGCGCGTCGGCGGTGTGGACGACGCCCTTGGGGGCGCCGGTGGTACCCGAGGTGTAGAGGATCAGGGCCGGGTCGCCGGGTCCCGCGCCGCCCGTGACAGCGCCGGCCGTGACGGCGCTCGCGGCGGCCCGCCGGGTGAAGTCGACCTCGACGACGGCGGCGCCGGAGTCGCGCAGGATGTGGTCGCGCTCGGCGGGCCCGGCGTCCGGCGGCAGGGGGACCACGGGCACCCCGGCGAGCAGTCCGCCCACCACCGCGGCGACGGTCTCCAGGGAGGCGGTCGCGGTCACGGCGAAGGCGGGCGCCCCGGCCACGTCGGCGGCCACCGCGCGGGCCGCGCCGAGCAGGTCCTCGTACGAGGTGGAGCGGCCGGCGATGGTGACCGCGTCCGCGCGGTCTCCGTGGATGCCGTGCAAGGCCTTGAGCAGCACCGAAGGGTCCCCTGTCCATCGTCTGTCCATCGTCGACGTCGACTGCGTCCCAGGGTGTCAGACGACCGGGAACGGACGACGGCCGGGCGGAAACCTCCCGCCCGGCCGCCCTCCCTACGCGTACCGACTAGATGATGCCCTGGGCCAGCATCGCGTCCGCGACGCGCTCGAAGCCCGCGATGTTGGCGCCCGTCACGTAGTCGCCGGGGGCGCCGTAGCGCTCCGCCGTCTCGTGGCAGACCGCGTGGATGTCACGCATGATCCCGGCCAGCTCCTGCTCGACGCGCTCCGCGGTCCAGGAGACCCGGGCCGCGTTCTGGCTCATCTCCAGGGCGCTGACGGCGACGCCGCCCGCGTTGGCGGCCTTGCCCGGGCCGAAGGCCACGCCGGCCTCCTGCAGGATGCGGACCGCTTCCGGGGTGGTGGGCATGTTGGCGCCCTCGGAGACGGCCTTGACGCCGCCCGCGATCAGGCTGTGGGCGTCCTGGACGTCCAGCTCGTTCTGGGTGGCCGAGGGGAACGCGACCTCCGCGGGCACCTCCCAGACCCGGCCGCCGGGCACGTAGCGGGCCGAGCCGCCGCGGCGGGCGGCGTAGTCGCTGACGCGACCGCGCTCGACCTCCTTGATCTGCTTGAGCAGCTCGATGTCGATGCCCTTCTCGTCGAGCACGTAGCCCTGGGAGTCGGAGCAGGTCAGCGGGTGTGCGCCGAGCTTGTGCAGCTTCTCGATCGTGTAGATCGCGACGTTGCCGGAGCCGGAGACGACCGCGGTGCGGCCCTCCAGGCCGAGGCCCTTGAGCTTCAGCATCTCGGCGGCGAAGAGCACCGAGCCGTAGCCGGTGGCCTCGGGACGGATCGCGGATCCGCCCCAGCCGCGGCCCTTGCCGGTGAGGACGCCGGCCTCCCAGCGGTTGGTGATCCGGCGGTACTGGCCGAAGAGGTAGCCGATCTCGCGGCCGCCGACGCCGATGTCACCGGCGGGCACGTCGGTGTGCTCGCCGATGTGGCGCTGGAGTTCGGTCATGAACGACTGACAGAAGCGCATCACTTCGGCGTCGGAGCGGCCGCGCGGGTCGAAGTCGCTGCCGCCCTTGCCGCCGCCGATGCCGAGGCCCGTCAGGGCGTTCTTGAAGATCTGCTCGAAGCCGAGGAACTTCACCACGCCGATGTCGACGGACGGGTGGAACCGCAGGCCGCCCTTGTACGGGCCGAGCGCGCTGTTGAACTCGACGCGGTAGCCGCGGTTCACCTGGACGTGCCCGTGGTCGTCCGTCCACGGCACCCGGAAGATGATCTGCCGCTCGGGCTCGCAGAGCCGCTCGACGAGTCCCGGCACCGCGTACTCGGGGCGCGCGGCGAAGACGGGGGCGAGGGTCTCCAGTACCTCTCGCACCGCCTGGTGGAACTCGGGCTGGGCGGGGTTGCGGCGTTCGATGTCCGCGCGCAGCGCGTCCAGCCTGGCCTTCGAGTCCTTGGGGTCCTTCACGGGCTCGTCCTCCTCGGGAGTGTGGTGCGCACGGGGGGTGGTCGGACACGGCGGTTTCTCAGCCGTGACGCCACGTCCCCGCGGACCGGAATCGGCTGTTCGGGGTGCGGTCCCAGCCGGAGGGTACCGTGCGCTTGACCTGCTCCGATATGCCGTCCGACCTGCGGAACATTGCCGAAAGTACTACGGTCAGCACCGCGGTTTCGACCCCGTTGGGATGACCCCGGACGATCCGCCAGAGTTCACTGTCCGGACTTGTTTCTTTCGTTTCGGTTCTTTCGGCGATATCGGTCATACCGGCTCTCATGCCGGCTCTCATACCGTCGCTCATACCGGCGGGTTCCCGTGCTTGCGCGACGGCAGGTCGGCGTACTTCGACCGGAGCATCGACAGGGACCGGATGAGGACGGCGCGGGTCTCCTGCGGGTTGATCACGTCGTCGACGAGGCCGCGCTCGGCCGCGTAGTACGGGTGCATCAGCTCGGTCGTGTACTCCTTGATCTTCTGCGCGCGCATCGCCTCGGGGTCGTCGGCGGCGGCGATCTCCCGCCGGAAGATGACGTTGGCGGCGCCCTCGGCGCCCATCACCGCGATCTCGTTGGTGGGCCAGGCGAGCGCCAGGTCGGCGCCGATCGAGCGCGAGTCCATGACGATGTACGCGCCGCCGTAGGCCTTGCGCAGCACCAGCGAGATCCGCGGGACGGTGGCGTTGCAGTAGGCGAAGAGCAGCTTCGCGCCGTGCCGGATGATCCCGTTGTGCTCCTGGTCGACGCCGGGCAGGAAGCCGGGTACGTCGACCAGCGTGACCAGCGGGATCGAGAACGCGTCGCAGAACTGCACGAAGCGCGCGGCCTTTTCCGAGGCGTGGATGTCGAGCACGCCGGCCAGCGCCGCGGGCTGGTTGGCGACGAAGCCGACGACGTGCCCGTCCATCCGGGCAAGCGCGCAGACGATGTTCTGCGCCCAGGCGGGCTGGACCTCGAAGTACTCGCCGTGGTCGACGGTCTCCTCGATGACCTTGCGGATGTCGTACGCCTGTTGCGGGTTGGCCGGGACGATCTCCTCCAGCGCGTCGTTCGTCCGGTCGGCCGGGTCGTCGCATTCCTCGCGGGGGGCGCTCTCGCGGTTGTTGGAGGGCAGCAGCGAGAGCAGGTGGCGCACGTCCTCCAGGCAGCTCTCCTCGTCGTCGTAGGCGAAGGCGGCCACGCCGGAGACGGAGGCGTGCACGTCGGCGCCGCCGAGGCCGTTCTGGCTGATCTCCTCGCCGGTGACGGCGCGGACCACGTCCGGGCCGGTGATGAACATCTGCGAGGTCTCGCGGACCATGAAGACGAAGTCGGTCAGGGCGGGGCTGTAGGCGGCGCCGCCCGCGCACGGGCCGAGCATCACGCTGATCTGCGGGATCACGCCGGAGGCGCGGGTGTTGCGCTGGAAGATGCCGCCGTATCCGGCGAGCGCGCTGACGCCCTCCTGGATACGGGCCCCCGCGCCGTCGTTGAGCGAGACCAGCGGGGCTCCGGCCGCCTCGGCGAGGTCCATCACCTTGTGGATCTTCTCGGCGTGGGCCTCGCCCAGGGCGCCGCCGAAGATGCGGAAGTCGTGCGCGTAGACGAAGACGTTGCGTCCGTCGACCGTGCCCCAGCCGGTGATCACGCCGTCGCTGTAGGGCCGCTTGTCCTCCAGCCCGAACCCGGTCGCGCGGTGCCGCCGCAGGGCCTCGATCTCCTGGAAGGAGCCCGGGTCGAGCAGCAGGTCGATGCGCTCGCGCGCGGTGAGCTTGCCCTTGGCGTGCTGGCGCTCGGTGGCGCGCTCGTCGGGCCCGGCGAAGGCCTGGGCTTTGATCTCGGCCAGTTCGGCGGCTCGGTCCAGAACCGGTATGGGCGGGGCTTCGGGAGCCATGGTCATGTGGATCCTCCAGGTCTGAAGGCCGGATCCAGCCACCGTCACCCCGGGCCCTCAAGAGGTCTTGGAGACCTGCTGGACCCCCACCCGGGGCCGGGCGCCGGATCGTTACCGAACCACATCCTCACAGCACTTCCGCAGCCGCCACACGGAGGACCGGCTGGCCCGGCTGGCCCACGGGGGCCTGGACCAGTACGTGATCCTCGGCGCGGGGCTGGACTCCTTCGCCTACCGGTCGGAACTCGCCACCCACGTCGACGTGTTCGAGGTCGACTTGCCCGCGACCCAGGAGTGGAAGCGGGAACTGCTCGTCGCGACGGGGACCGAGGTGCCCTCGTCCGTGGCCTTCGTCCCGTTCGACTTCGAGCGCGAGTCCGCGCACGCGCTGGCCGACCACCTGGTGAAGTCCGGCTTCGACCCGGACCGGCCCGCCCTGGTCAGCTGGCTCGGGGTGACGATGTACCTCACCCGGGAGGCGATCGGACGGACGCCGGCCGTCATCAGCGGCTTCCCGCCCGGCACCGAACTCATCGTGGAGCACCTCCTGCCGGCCGGACTGCGCGACGGGGCGGGGCAGGCGTACGCGGAGGCGGTCATGGCGGCGACGGCCGAGCAGGGCGAGCCCTGGCGGACGTTCCTGAGCATCGAGGAGATGGACGCCCTCCTGCGTGAGCACGGGCTGGACCCGGTCGCGTACGTCCAGCAGCGCGAGGTCATGGACCCGGGAGGGTGGGAACGCACTGACGCGCTCCGCCCGTTCACCCTGTCCGTCCTCGCCCGCGCGAACGTCCCCGCCCGCCGGCGCGGGCGATGACGCCGCCGGCGCTAGTGCTGTGGCCGGAAAGGTTTGCCGGGTCGCGGTGTCCGGTGCCCTGGGGTCTCCCCAGGCCCGAAGGGCCGAGGGGACGCATCGCAAGGCGGAGGGCCGCGACTCGTACTGGACGTACCGTCGTGGTCCGACAACGCCGGGGGCACCTCCCAGCGGTAGCTGGGGGAGAGGTGCCGTGCCGGGCGCCGTGACACGGTGAACCTTTCCGGCCACAGCGCTAGGCTTCCCGGCGGCACCACACAGCACCGGCCCCAGGAGCGCGCACCGTGTTCGACCCCGCACCGCAGCACCCGTACCCCGACGCCCACCGACCGGACGAGGCGCCCGCGCCGCACCCGCTGCTGGGGCCGGTGCTCGGGTTGCTGGGGACCTGGCGGGGGCGGGGGCGCGGCGGATACCCGACCCTCGCCGGGGAGTTCACCTATGCGCAGGAGGTCACCTTCAGCCATGACGGCCGGCCCTTCCTGCACTACGAGACCCGGGCCTGGCTGCTCGACGCCGACGACGCGCCGCTGCGCCCGTCCGCCCGGGAGAGCGGCTGGTGGCGGCTCCAGCCCGACGGCCGGGTGGAGGCGCTGATCACGCAGCCCACCGGCATCGCGGAGATCCTGGTCGGCCGGGCGGACGGCACGTCTGTCGACCTCGCCACCCACGAGGTGGCCCTCGCGCCCACGGCCAAGGAGGTCAGCGCCACGCACCGGCGCTACACCCTGACCGACGACGGCGCGCTCACCTTCGTCCACGACCTGGAGGCGGTCGGCCAGCCGCTCCAGCACCACCTCTCGGCACGGCTGGAGCGCCGAGAGGAGGGTTAGGAACGGGTCAGGAGCGGGGCATCGGTCAGGCGCAGACGATGGTGATCGAGAACGGCCGGTCGCTGTCGACCGCGGCGCTGCCACCGGCGGACGGGGTCGCGGTGCGGATGAAGAGCGTGTTGCCGTTCACCTGGCCGACCAGGATGGACGAGCTGCCCGGGCCGGGGTCGGAGCCCCCGTTGGTGTTGATCGTGCCGAGGAGTGCGCACCTGTCGAGGCCGGCACTGGTGCTGATGTTGTAGCGGCCGATGCCGAACTTGTTGATCCCGGTGATGCCCTGCCCGCCGAGGATCTGCCCGTTCGCGCTGACCTTGGCCCATGCCGTGGTGGTCACCGCGGCATGGGACGCCTCCCGCGTCCCGGCCGAGGCGGTCGACGCGGTCGATACGGTCGACGCGGCGACCGAGCCGCCGATCGCGAGCGCCAGCACCGCTGCCCCGAGGGCCAGCTTCTTCGTTCCGTTCATGGTTCTCTCCCCTGCCGAAGACGAAAAGTCCGTGCAACGGGGAGGACTCTCCATGGCCCCGACCTGCAACAGAAGGCCTTGCGGCGGCAGTCACTCCAAATGATCACGGCGTCCGATGTGTGGACGTTCACTCGAAGGGTCAAGATCGCCAGCCACCCATTGACGAGTCCGCATCATCGCGGGCGGTACGGGTAGGCCGTACCGAATCGGCCGCCGTACGGCGAAGGCGTACGGAGAAGGCTCGCGGCGAGGCGTACGGCGTCAGCCCGCGACCAGTGTCAGGTGGCCGCGGCGGGCCGGGGCGCGGGTGGGGGTGGCCGGGCCGGAGGCCGCCGGGGCGAGCAACCGGACCGGGGCGTTCTGCTCGTCCCGTGCCCGCAGCTCCTCCCGGAGTTCCGCGAGCACGTCCTGGAGGGCTTCGTCGAAGCGGGCGATGTCCTCGGGGGTGTTGTCGTAGTGGACGGAAGCCCGCAACGCCGTCGTGACGCCCCGCGCCGGAAGATGGAGCGGCGTCTCCTGCCCCACCGTCTTCCACACGACGACCCCGCGCCGCGCCAGGCCCCGCCGGATCAGCGCGGCGGGCAGGTCGGCGTGCCGGAAGGCGAGGATCCCGGACTGCTCCCGCTCCGGGGCGCCCGGGGCGTCCGGGCCCGCCGGGGCGTCCGGGGTGAGCAGTTCGATGCCCGGGGTGCGCTCCAGGACCGCGCGCAGCTCGGTCTGCAGGTCGCGGCGCGGGAGGAGTTCGGCCGCCGCGTGGTGGGCGAGGGCTTCGTTCAGCGCGGCGACGGCCGCCGGGTGGGGCTGCGGGTGCGCGTGGCCGGTGAGCGCCGACCTCAGCGCGGGGGCGACGTACGCGAAGCCGATGGAGTCGGGGCCGCGCAGGAACCGCCAGCCGTCGGCGGTGAGCAGGTCGCAGCCGATGGCGGTGGCGTCGACGGGCAGCCGTCCGACGGAGTGCGAGGCGTCGACGGCGTACACGGCGCGGTGACCGGCCAGCAGCCGTCCGACGGCCTCGACCGGGCTGACCGTGCCGAGGGTCGCGGCGACGTGGGTGACGGAGACGAGGGCCACGTCCTCGTCGAGGTGGGCGCCCATCCACTCCAGGTCGAGGCCGCCGTCCGCGCGCAGCGGGACGACCTCCAGCGTGCAGTGCGTACGGTCGCGCAGGGCGTACAGGGTGGTCAGCCGGGCCACGCCCTCGTACGGGGTGGTCCAGATCCGGTGGCCCGGGCCGAGGGCGGGGGCGAGGCCCGCGACGCAGGAGTCGAAGGCGGCGGCCGCGCCGGTGAACAGGGCGGTGTCGGCGGCCGGGACGCCGAGGAGTCCGCCGAGGCGGGCGTAGACCTCGGTGTGCAGGACGGCGCCGAGGCGCTCCTCCAGGTCGTAGGGGCCGTAGAGGTCGTCGCGGGCGGTGGCGTCGGCGAGTACGGCGCGCACGGCGGCCGGCATCCGGCCGCTGCCCGCCGTGTCGAGGTGAGCCGTGTTCATTTCAGGGGCCTCCCCCCACAGTTGGGGTGTACCAAGTCTTGCCAACTAGCTTGGCAATATGTTGCCCACCACTGGGCCAGCTTGGCAATCCTTGGCAACACCCGCTCCGGCGGGACTCTAGGCAGTGGGCCTTGGCAATCCCCCGCCCACCCGGGCAACCCCCTCTTGGCAATACTTGGCAACATTCGCCGCCACCCTTGCCGGATCTCCATCTATGCAGGTCAAAGGGGTGTGCTCAGGCAACCCGACCGGCCAGCGGTGGCACAGACAACGCCTTTTCGGGGGTTCTCCACTCCTTCTCCAGTGGATTCCGAGCAGATTTCCAGTGGGTGTTGCCAATCTTCTTGGCAGAGAGGTTGCCAAGCCGGATCAAACAATTGCCACGGAGGACACCATGAAGAACATCGCCCGCCTCATCGCCACCGCCACCCTCGTCGGAGCCGCTGTCCTCACCGCCGGCGGAGTCGCCAACGCCGACGGCGGAACCGACATCGGCTGGCCGGTCGCCCCGCCCACCGCCCCGGCGCCGACCCCGACCCCCAACATCGGCTGGCCGTAACCTCCACGGCGGCTCTAGCCGGATGCGGCACGGTGCTGCGAAGAGCACCCGCACCGCCGCCCCGGAAGGAAGTCCCCGATGGCCCACGCACCGTGGAACGCGAAGTTCGAGACCGTCCTGCGCCAGGGCCTGCCCGGGCTCGGCAAGGACAAGCAGCCCGCGGCCGACGTCCCGATGGACGCGTACGGGCTGGACTCGATGGCCCTCATCGGCATCGTCAGCGGCCTGGAGCGGGCGTTCGGCACCAGCCTCGCCGGACAGGTCGTCATCCCCGTGCACTCCCTCACGGCCGGTCAGCTGTGGGGCATACTCTCCGCCGCGCTGCAGCCCTCCTGGGACCAGCAGCGCCCCGTCGCCACAGGCCACCGCACCCGGGACCTCGCTCCCTGGGCCGTCGCCTGACCCGACCAACCACCGCGAAGCCCCCGCCGGTCATCCGACCACGACGGGGGCTTCGGTCATGCGCGATGCCTCAGGCACACACCGCCGGTACGCCCTCCCAGGCGAAGCCGTCCGGGTCGGTGAAGGACGCGGCATCGGTGCCCAGCGCGAGCCGGTGCGATCCGGTGCCGTCGATGGGGACGCCGAGGTCTTTGGCGAGGGCCCGGCGCCCGTACAGAGCCAGTTTCACGGGCCCGGCCCCCGCCGCGAACTCGACGTACTTGCTGCCGAAGCCCTTCGCCACGGCGAGGCCGCGGCCGACGTAGAACTTCTTGCTCGCGGTCACGTCCGCGGTTCCCAGCAGGAGCACGATCTGGTCGATGTCCCTGGTGGCCGGGCCGGTGTCCTTCTTCTCCGACGTCGCGACCTTCAGGATCGTGCCGTCCGGGGCCCGTACGACGCCGCCGTGGCCCCAGAACGACTTCGAGGCGGGCTTCAGCGCTGTGGCACCGGCGTCGAGGGCGGCGTCGATGAAGCCCTTGACGGTGGCCGGCCGGGACACCGTGAGCGCCACCGCGAACCCGCGGAAGCCGGTCGTCGGTTCCTCCGAGGCCCGCAGACGGATCCGGTCGCCCAGACCGAAGGCGGTGTAGAAGCGCTGGGCGGCGGAGAGGTCGGCCACCTCAAGGGTGACGGATGCGAGGGAAGTCATGGTCTTCACGCTAGGTGCGGCGCGGTCGCCGGTGCTTCTCGATTCCTGACCGGTCTGGTCACCTGCTTCTCCACGCAGGACGGCATGCCCGCCGCCGCGTCCGCCGCTTGCCGCCGGTAGACGCTGGGCGGTACGCCGACCAGCTCGGTGAAGCGGGTGCTGAAGGTGCCCAGCGATGAGCAGCCGACCGCGAAACAGACCTCGGTGACGCTGAGGTCGCCACGGCGCAGCAGCGCCATCGCGCGCTCGATGCGCCGCGTCATCAGGTAGGAGTACGGGGACTCGCCGTAGGCCAGCCGGAACTGGCGGCTGAGGTGCCCGGCCGACATGTTCGCGCCGCGGGCGAGTGCCTCGACGTCCAGCGGCTGCTGGTACTCCCGGTCGATCCGGTCGCGCACGCGACGCAGCCGCGCCAGGTCGGCCAGGCGCTGTGCCGCCATGAGTGCGCTCATCCACGCAGGATGGCACATGGGAGAACTCCTTCCGTCGAAGCCGAATCGATCGCCGAACGGCTCAGCGGAGCTCTTGGATGCGGATCAGGTTGCCCGCGGGATCGCGGAAGGCGCAGTCGCGGACGCCGTACGGCTGCTCGGTCGGTTCCTGGACCACCTCGGTGTCGCCGGCCTGCACCTTCTCGAAGGTGGCGTCGAGGTCCGGGGTGGCCAGCAGGATCCAGCCGTAGGTGCCCTTGGCCATCATCTCGGCGATGGTGCGGCGCTCCTCCTCGGTGACCCCGGGGTCCGCGCCCGGCGGCGCCAGCAGGATGGACGTACCCGGCTGGCCGACGGGACCGACCGTGATCCAGCGCATCTTGCCCTGCCCGACGTCGCTGCGGACCTCGAAGCCGAGGGTGTCGCGGTAGAACGCCACGGCGGCGTCCGGATCGTCGTGCGGGAGGGAGGTGGTGTGAATGGTGATGTCCATGCCGTCACGGTAACCGCGGCCCGGCGACCGGCACTTCTCGATTCCTGACCGGTCCGGCCGCCCATTCCGTCCGCCGGGCCGAGCAGGCCCTTGCGCGGGCGCAGGCGCACCTCCATCGCACGGTGGGCCGGATCGGCTCCGCCGACCGCTACGGACAGAAAGCCGCGGCAGGCCGCCGCGTCGGCTGGTCCCGCCGGCACGTCACCGCCCTTGCCAACGCCTACCGTGCGGGCGAGCTTGACCAGGAGGAGAGGACCGAGGCCGCATGAGCACCGCACCCCAGCCGTCCGCTGTCCCACAGCCCCCCGCCCAGCCCGAGGCGATCCGCGCCGTCCTCGCCCAGGTGGCCCCGCAACTGCTCGCCGACTTCGACCGCGACCGCGCGGCCAGCACCGCCCGCGCGCGCCGGGGTCTCCGCCATTCCCCTCCGCGCCTTCGGTGGGCGGGGCGCCGGGAGGGACCGGGCAGTTCAGGGTGTCCGCAGCGCCGAGTAGATCAGCTGGTCGTGCCAGGTCCCCGCGCGCCACTGGGCCCGGCGGATGCGGCCCTCCAGTGCGAAACCGGCCTTCTCTACGGACCGTTGTTCGGCGATGTTGTCCGCGTCGGTGCACACCTGGACGCGTTCCGCGCGGGTGTGCTCGAAGAGGTACTCCACCAGCTGGCGCTGCGCCCGGGTGCCGATGCCCCGGCCGCGGTGCGCGGTGAAGAGGCCGATCGCGATCTCCCAGCAGGACGAGGTGTCCGCCCGGCCCCATGCGCGCCGGAACCATTCGACCCGCCCGACGAGGGTGTCGCCGACCGTGACGGACAGCATGTTCTCGTCCCCGCCCAGCAGCCCCCGTTCCGCGAGCACCTGCCGTGCGCGCAGGGCCGGGGTGTGACCGAACCACTGGTAGGGGCCCGGCCCGTGGGGGCCGGCGAACTCCGCCTCGAACCGGTCCAGGTCCGCCGCCGTCACCGGCCGCAGCACCACCACAGCGTGCTCTTCTGACAACCCGTCTTCTGCCATCGGGAGATCGTACAAGATCGCCAATCCACCCCCATTGGCCTGCGGTTCCACCGAACTTCATGCGTTCTTGGACAGAGGCTCAGGATCCGCTTGCCAACATCAAGGCAAGGTTTTGCCAAGCCCCAGTCCGGTGCCGCCAGTCCGGTCGCCGCCAGCCCGGTCGCCGCTGTCGAAGGAGCTACAGCCTTGATGTCACTCTCCGGCCTCATCGAACAGCACGTACTCGCGCGGCCCGAGGCGACCGCCGTCACCCACCCCGCCGGTGGGGGCGATGAAGTCTCGCTCTCCTACCGGGAGTTGAGCCTCGCCGCCAACCGGCTCGCCGCCCACCTCGGCGCGCACGGCGTACGTCCCGGCGACCGCGTGGTGACCGCGCTGCGGCCGGGGCCCGACCTGGTGACCGCCTTCCTCGCCATCGTCCGGGCGGGCGCGGCCTACGTACCCGTCGACCCGGCGCACCCCGCCGAGCGGCGGCGTCTGATCGTCCGGGACAGCGCGGCCCGCGCCGTCGTCACCGAGGGCGCCTTCGCCGCCGACTACACGGACCTGACGGACCTGGAGGGCGATGCAGCCCTTGTCGCCGTCGTCTCCGTGGACACCGACGCCACCCTGATCTCGGAGCGCCCCTCCGCGCTCGCCGCGCTGAGCGCCCCGGCGCCGGGCCCCGAGGACGCGGCGTACGTCTGCTACACCTCCGGCACCGGCGGCGCGCCCAAGGGCGTCGTCGTCCCGCACCGCGCCGTCCTCGACCTCATCGCCTCCGACGACTTCCTGCGCCTGGGCCCCGAGGACGTGGTCGCCCAGGCCGCCAGCCCCGCCTTCGACGCCGTCACCTTCGAGATCTGGTCGACCCTCGCCGCCGGGGCCCGGCTCGCCGGGCTGGCCCGGGACACCGTCGTCGACCCGGCCCGCTTCGAGCAGGCGGTCCGCGACCAGGGCGTCACGGTCGCCTTCCTGACCACCCCGCTCTTCCACCGGATCGCCCGCGAGCGCCCGGCCGCCTTCGCCCCGCTGCGCGCGCTGCTGTTCGGCGGCGAGCCCTGCGACCCGCGCCGGGTGCGCGAGGTGTTCCGGGCCGGGCCGCCGAACCGGCTGCTGCACATGTACGGGCCCACCGAGGCCACCACCTTCGCCACCTGGCACGAGGTCACCGAACCCGCCGAGGACGCCCGTACGATCCCGATCGGGCGGCCCGTCGGGGCCACCGTCACCGTGGTCGTCGGCCGTGACGGCGCGCGGGTGGGCCCGGGCGGCTCCGGTGAACTGCTGCTGGGCGGGCCGGGCCTGGCCACCGGCTACCTCGCGCGGAACGAACCCGGCCCGCGCGGCCGGCTCACGGCGGAGCGGTTCGTCGAGGACCGGTTCACCCCCGGCGGCGGCACCCTCTACCGCACGGGTGACCTCGTACGGCTGCGGGAGGACGGCGAGCTGGAGTTCCTCGGCCGGGTCGACAAGCAGGTCACCCTGCGCGGCTTCCGGATCGAGCTGGGCGAGATCGAGGCGGTGCTCGGCGCGCACCCGGCCGTCGCCGAGTCCGTGGTCTCGGTACACCAGAGTTCCGATGGCAGCGACGACGGCGAGCGCCGCCTGGTCGCGCACGTCGTGCCCGCCCCGCTCGCGCCGCCCGCCGCGGACCCGGCCGGGCAGGTCACCGCCTGGCGGGAGATCTTCCAGACCCTCTACCAGGACGCCCGCTCCGGCGGCCTCGGCGAGAACTTCACCGGCTGGGACAGCAGTTACGACGCCCTGCCGCTGCCCCTGTCCCAGATGCGGGCCTGGCGCGCGGCCACCCTCGACCGGATCCGCGAGCTGGGCCAGCGCCGGATCCTGGAGATCGGTGTCGGCACCGGACTGCTGATGGCCCCGCTGGCGCGGTCCGCGCAGTGCGAGGAGTACTGGGCCACCGACTTCTCCCCCGCCGTCATCGACGCCCTGTACACCCAGACCCGGGCGGACGGGCGGCTGCGCGGCAAGGTGCGGCTCAGCTGCCGGGAGGCCGAGGACACCGCCGGGCTGCCCGCCGGTCACTTCGACACGATCGTCCTCAACTCCGTCGCCCAGTACTTCCCCGACCTGGACCGGCTGCGCACCGTCATCGGCCGCGCGCTGCCCCTGCTCGCCCCCGGCGGCTCGATCCTGCTCGGCGACCTGCGCCACCTGGGTCTGGCCCGCCCCCTGCGGACCGGCGTCGAGCTGGCGCACCGGGAGGGACAACCGGGCGGACAGCCGACCGACTCCGCGTCCGTGCTGCGGGCCGTCGAGCGGCGCGTCGCCCTGGAGACCGAACTGCTCCTGGACCCGGGTCTGTTCACGGCCCTGGCCGCGGAGTTCCCGGAGATCCGCGCGGTCGACGTACGGGCCAAGCGCGGCGCCGACCACAACGAGCTGACCCGCTACCGCTACGACGTCGTCCTGAGCACCGCCGAGCCCGTCGCCGACCTCGCGGCGGCCCCGGCGCTGCCCTGGGGGCGCGAGGTGAGCGGCGCCGCCGGGCTGGCCGCGTACCTCGGGCAGCACCGCCCGGCGGCGCTGCGGCTGACCGGGCTCCCCAACGCCCGGCTGCACGGCGAATGCGCCGCCCTGCGCACCCTGGAGCGGGCGGGGACGCTCCGCGAGGCCCTGGCGCGGCTCGCGGAGCCGGGCGGCGCGCCGGACCCGGAGGAGCTGTGCACGGCGGCGGAGGCCGCGGGCTACCGGGCGCTGCCGACCTGGTCGGCGGAGCGCGGCGAGGCCCTGGACCTGGTCCTGATCGACCCGGAGCGGATCCCGTACGGCCCGCTCACCTCGGTGTACGCCGCCCCGGCGACCCCTGCGGGCACGGGGGCCAACACCCCCGCCGCCTTCGACCACGGCGTCGACATCGAAGTGGTGCTGCGCGCCCACCTCCAGGAGCGGCTGCCGGACTACATGATCCCCTCCGCCCTGATGGTCCTGGACGCGCTGCCGCTCACCCCCAGCGGCAAGCTCGACCGGGCGGCCCTGCCCGTACCGGCCTTCAGCGGGGAGCGGCCGGGCACCCAGCCGGGCACCCCCGTCCAGGAGATCGTCCGCGACCTGTTCGCCGAGGTGCTCGGCCTGCCGCGGCGGGCGGTCAGCGCGGACTGCGACTTCTTCGCCCTCGGCGGTCACTCGCTGGCCTCGGCCCGGCTGCTGGCCCGGGCCCGGCACGCGCTCGGCGTCGACCCCGGCCCGCGCGCCCTGAACGACGCCCCGACCCCGGCCCTGTTCGCCGCGCTCGTCGGGGACAGCCCGGCCACCGCCACCGGTCCGGGCGGGAGCGCGACCGCGAGCGCGGTGCTGCCGCTGCGGCTGCGCGGGGCGCTGAGCGTGCGCGCCCTGGAGGAGGCGCTGCGGGACCTGGGCGGGCGGCACGAGGCGCTGCGCAACAGCCGGCTGGGCTCGGCGGGCACCCGGCTGCGCGCCCTGGCCGCCGATGACCACGTGCTGGAGCTGACCCTGCCGGGCGAGTCGGTCGACCTGTGGTCGCACACGCCGCTGGCCGCCGAACTGGCCCTGGCCTACGGGGCCCGCGCGACCGGTGACTCCCCGCGCTGGCCGACGCCCGCGCCGCAGGGCGCGCCCCGGGCGATGTACGGGGACCTCGCGCCCACCTCGGCGCCGGGCAGCGGTCCCGACCGCGCCGACTCCACGCTCGGCTCGCTGGCGGGCGAGCTGCCCCCCGCCCTGCACGAGCGGCTGGCCCTGCTGGCCGCCGGGCACGGCGCCACCCTGTTCATGGTGGTCCACGCGGCGCTGGCGGCGCTGCTGACCCGGCTGGGCGCGCGGTCCCCGGTCACGCTTGCCGCTCCGGTGCCCGCCCGGGACAGCGCGGCGCTGCGGGGCGCAGTGGGCCCGTACGGGCGGGTGCTGGCCCTGTCGGTGGACACCTCGGGGGACCCGGCGTTCACCGAACTCCTGGCGCGGGTCCGTACGGCCGACCTCGCGGCCTACCGGCAGGGGGACGCGGCCCTGGCCCTGCCGGGCGGGATCGCGCTCGCCCTGCTCCAGGAGACGGGCGGCGAGTTCGAGGGGGCCGGGCTGACCGTCTCCGCCGAGAACCCCGAACTCCCGCACCGGGCCGCCGCGTTGGCGCTGACCCTGACCGAGCGGCAGACCCCGGCCGGGGCGCCCGCGGGGCTCGCGCTGAACGCCGCCTTCCAGCACGACGCGATCGGGGAGACCGCCGCCGCCCATCTGACCGGGCAGCTGGTCTCGCTGCTCGAAGCGGCCCTGGAGGCACCGCACAGCGCGCTGAGCCGGCTGCGGCCGCTGCCGGGCGAGGTGTCGGCGCAGACCGTCGGCCCCTGGCTCGGGGAGCACCTGGAGCTGCCGGTGCGCAGCGTGGCCTCGCTGTTCGCGGCCCAGGTGGCCCGTACGCCCGGTGCCCCGGCCCTGTCGGGCGGCGCGACGGCGGGTCCGGCGGGGCTGACGGACCTGAGCGGCCTGGCGCCGCTGGCCGGTCCGGCCGGGCTCGCGGGCCTGGCGGGGATCGCGGGCCTGGCCGGCATCGGCGGCGGCTCCGGCGTCCCGGGGATGGCGGGCATGGCGGGGATGCCGGGGATGGGCGGCGCCACCCCGGGCATGGACTACGCCGAACTCGACGCGCGCTCCGATCTGCTGGCCCACGCCCTGATCGCCCACCAGGCGGGCCCGGGCACCACGGTGGTCACCGCGATCGCCTCGCCGACCGGTTTCGCGGTGGCCGCGCTCGCCATCGCCAAGACGGGCGCCGCCTGTCTGCCGGTGGATCCGGTGCGCGGGCTGCCCGCCGCCGTCTGGCCGGTGGTCCTGCTGCTGGACGAGGCCGCCGACCGGCTGCTGCCGCCGGTGCCGGGGGCGGCCCGGCTGGTCCGGGACCCGGCCGCCGACCTGCTGCCCGCCGACGGGAAGTGGCCGGTGCGCTCCGCCGACCGTACGAGCCCGCTCGACCCCGACGCCCCGGTGGTGCTGGCGAGCACCCCGCACGCCACCGTCGCGATCGGCACCGGCCCGCTGGCCGCCGCGAGCCTGGGGCACGGATCGCACGGCGCGCACGGCGACGCCGCCTGGCTGGTCACCGGTTACCCGGACGCGGACGCGGCGGTGGGGCTGCTGGCCGCCTTCGTCTCCGGGGCGCGGGTGAACGTACCCGACCCGGCCCTCGCACACCTGGGCACCCCGTACGAGGTGCTGGGCTGGCTGCGCGAGCACGGCGCCGCGGCCGTGCTGGGCCGCGCCGACGACGCGCTCGTCACACTGGCCCGGGCCGAGGGGACGGCGCTGACCTACAGCGCCGGGTGGGCCGAGGGCCGCCTGGTCATCGAGCAGACCCCGGACGGCCGGACCCGGCCCGCGCCGGGCTACCGGGCCTACGTCCTGGACGCGCGGCTGCGGCCGGTGGCCACCGGGAACACCGGTTCGCTGTACGTCGCCGGGGTCGGCGTGGCCCAGGGCTACACGGGCCTGCCGGGCGCCAGCGGCGCGAGCTTCCTGCCCGACCCGCTGGCCGGCGGGCCGCAGGGGTCCACCGCCCGGATGTGGCGGACCGGGCACGCGGCCCGGGTGGAGGCCGACGGGAGCCTGCACATCCTCGACCACCCGTGGGCGGACGACCCGTTCGCCGACGAGTTCGCGACCTTCGTCGTCGTCGCGGACGGCGCCGGGCACCGCGCGCTGTGGCCCGCGGGGGCGCCCGTACCGCAGGGGTGGCACGAGACGCACCCCGAGGACGTGTACGAGCTGTGCCTGGAGCACCTCGGCGACCTCGCCGGTGACCTGGGCGACGGCTCCACCGACCACTTCTAGACCTCAGGGAGATTGACCATGAACGCGATCCTGCTTGCCGAGAGCCCGCGCACCGCCTTCGCCGAGAGCGTCCTCGGGCGCGGCGAGGTGGAGGTCGTCCTGCTGCGGCTGGACTCGATGCCGCTGAGCCGGGCGTACCTGCGGCGCACCGCGCACGTGCCCACCTTCACCCTCGACCCGGGGGCCGCGCTGATGGACGAGGCGGCCCGCTACCTGCGCTGGGTGAAGGGGACCAAGGGGCTGCCGCGCCCCTGGTTCGTGTGCGGCGGGGACCCGGAGGCGGGGGAGGTGGCGCGGCGGTTCGGTGCGCTGGTGGACCTGCCGGAGCTGACGCCGGAGCAGCTCGCTCCGGTCCCGGTGGCGCTGCCCGCCGCGGCCGGGGAGCCCTGGTGGAGAGACGGTCGAGGCCTGCTGGAAACGGACTTGAGTGATCTGGGCAATTCCGCGAAGAGGCTTGCGCCGAGTGCTTGAATGATCTCGTCGGGGCGGGATGTGATCATCAGGGGAGCGGGGCACAGGCATGCGGAAGACGTTCTACGCGGCACACGTCTACATGATCATCGGAGTGATCTCCGGCCTGTACTACCGGGAACTCACCAAGGCCTACGACTTCACCGGGGAGACCCAGCTCGCGGTGGTGCACACCCACCTCCTCGCGCTGGGCATGCTGGGCCTGCTGATCGTCCTCGGCCTCGACAAGGTGTTCTCGCTGTCGGGAACGAAGCACTTCGACTACTTCTTCTGGTTCTACAACGCGGGCATCACCATCACCTGCGCGAGCATGACCTACCGGGGCACCCAGACCGTGCTCGGGCACAAGGTGCCCGAACTCTTCTCCCTGGTGGGCGGCTTGGGGCACATCATCCTGACGGTCGGCCTGATCCTGCTCTTCACGCTGCTGGGCAAGCGCGTGAAGGAGCATGTGGACGCGCAGGAGGCCGGAAAGGCCGCGCAGGCCACGCTGCCGGGGCAGGCCGCCGGGACGTCGGAGTCCGGGAAGGTGTCCGGCTGAGCGGCTGACCGGCCTCAGACGGGTGGTCAGCCGACCTGGGCCGCGGGTCCCGTCAGGACGGCGGTCAGGGCGGTGAGGCGCTCCTCCGTCAGGTCCGGGCGCAGCCGCCGGCCCCGGGTGAGGGTGGCGAGGCCGTGCCAGGCGCTCCACAGCACCTCGGTCAGCAGCTCCGGATCGCGGCCCCGGGCCACCGGCTCGACGGCCAGCCGGATCTCCGCGAGGGCGTCGAGCACCGGCTGCGGGGTGGCCGCCTGTTCGGCGTCGGCCGCGCCGCCCGAGGCCGCGGCGCCGCCCGCGTCGAGGGTGAGCATCGCCTGGTAGAGGACCGGGCCCTTGGCCGCGAAGGCCAGGTAGGCGCGCGCGACCGCGTCCAGCGCCTCCAGCGGATCCGCCTCCGCGTGCCGCACGCGCGCGGCGTGCAGGGCGCCCGCGAGTTCGCCGAAGCCCTCCAGGGCCACCGCGTGCACGATCGCGTCCTTGTTCTTGAAGTGCTGGTAGAGCACGGGCTGGCTGTACTCGATGCGCTCCGCGAGACGCCGCGTGGTGACGAAGTCCCAGCCTTCGGCCTCGGCCATCTCGCGGGCCGAGCTGAGGATCAACTGGCGGCGCTGGCCCTGCTCACGAAGGCGTCGCTCTCGGGGAGTCATGGCCCACACGGTACCACTTTCGGTGCAATTCCAGCGGTCAGTGATAGGGTTCCTGCCTTTGACAGCCGGGTCGGGTCACGGGTCCGGTCATGGGTCCTGTCACGGGGTCGGGCGCGCCCGTCCCGGCCCTCTGACCTCATCGTCTAGTGGCCTTCAAGGCATGGTCGGCAGCATCGGGGTAAGTCCGCCCACAGAGAGGGCCACCCCATGCAGACCCCGACTCCCCTGGAGGAGCTGCTCGACCTCGCCGCGGACGTCCTGCGCCACGATCGGCGCACGCTGCCGGCCGGGGCCTCGGGTTCGCCCTTCCTCACCCTGGGCGGCGGCCTCGGTCAGGCCATGCGGCTCCAGGCGCGCGCCGACGAACAGCTGGGACTCTCGCTCGACGTGGCCCAGCTGCTGGGCGCCGCTCCGCTGACGGACGTACTGGCCCGGGCCGTGCCGGTGGCCCCCGCGGCCCCGGATCCCGGCCCGGGCCCGCGCGAACTCCCGTTGCTGCCCGGGCAGTCGGAGCCGCTCACCGCCCAGCGCTACGTCGGCCCCGGCGCGGTGCACCGGATGCTGAGCGCCGAACTGGCCGGGCCGCTCGACCCCGCCGTGCTGCGGGCCGCGCTCGCCGCGCTGGGCGCACGGCACGAGGGGCTGCGGACCGCGTTCCCGACGTCGGCGCGGGGGCCCGTACGCCGGGTGCTCGACGCCTACGCCCCGCCCCTGATCACCCTGCCCGAGCTGCCCGGGGCTCCGGCCGCGAGCGCCGGGGCGGCCGTGGACGCCGTGCACGCGCGGCTCGCGGAGGAGGTGGACCGGCTGATCGGGCACCCCGACCGGCCGCCCTACGTCTTCGCCCTGACCCGGCTCGCGGCGGACCGGCACCTGCTGTCGTTCCTCTGCCACCACGCGGTCGCGGACGCCTGGTCGGCGGCCCTGGTCTGGCGGGAACTGCTCGCCGACTACGCCCGCGCGGCGGCCGGGCGGCAGCCGGCCGCGGCCCGGGCGGGGGCGCCGCCGCCCCTCGCCATACGGGAGGACCCGGACCCGGTGCTGCTCTCCGAACGCGTGGAACGGATACGGGAGTTCCCCGCCGTGGTGGACCTGACCGCCCCCGGGCGGCGGCCCGCGGTCTTCGACTTCCGGGGCGAGCGGCTGTCCCTCGCGCTGGACGCGGAGCTGCGGGACGCGGTCGACTCGACGGCGGCGCGGGCGGGCGTACCGCACGGGACGGTGCTGCTCGCGGCCTGGGCGCTCGCCGTGGGGCGGCGCTCCGGGCACGAATGGCTGCTGGTGGGCGCCGAACTCCCGAGGCACCGCGCGGGCGCGCCGCTGCGGACGGTCGCGCCGGGCTCGGCGAGCGTGCCGGTGTGCTGCGAGCTGGAGGGCGGCGTCGACTACTTCCTGCGCGGGATCGCCTGCGCCTTCGGCGAGGCCCTGGCCTGCGCGGCGCTCGACACGGACGCGCTCGTCCGCGAACTGGGCCTGCGCGGGGACCGGTCGCGGACCCCCCTCACCCAGGTCACCTTCGCGGACCACGACGGCCTGCTGCCGGTACGCACCACGGCGGGCCCACTGACCGCCCGCTTCCACCACGGGCACCTGGGCGGCGCCACGGCCGACGCGACCCTGACGGTGCTGCGCTGGCGCGAAGACCCCCTGCTGGCGCTGGACTTCGCCTCCGCGGTCCTGGACCGCGCGCAGGCGTCAGCCCTGGCGAACGACCTCCGCACCGCCCTGACCGCACTGTCCTCCGCCGCCGAAACGGACCCGGTGGAAGACCTCCTCCCGGCCGGCCTCACGAAGCCCTCCCTGGCCCCGCTACCCGTAGCCGTCTCAGGCTGAGCCGACCGATCCCGTTGAGGATCCGGTGCGCGCGCCGCGCGGGGGAACGGAAGGCGCGCGCACCGGATTCCGGGGCCCGGGCGGCCGGAGGGGGCGCCGACGCCCGGGAGTTCAGTGGGCCGGTGGCCCTTAACCCGGAGGGCGGGTCAGGCCAGGTCGGGGAGGCGGGCCGCGATGTCTTCCGGGGAGGGCATCGCGGCGATCTCGGCGGCGATCTTGCGGGCCGCGTCGCGGTAGCCGGGGTCGCCCAGGATCTTGCGGGCGTGTTCGGTCACCGCGTCGGCGGTCAGGTCGAAGAGGACCTCGCCCGCGCCCGCGTCCCGTACGGCCTGGCCGTTGGCGGGACCGTCCGCGCCCTGCGGCACGATCAGCTGGGGCAGGCCCGCTTCGAGGGTGGCGAGCGTGGTGCCGCTGCCGCCGTGCTGGACGACGAGCGCGGCGTGCGCCAGGACCGCGGACTGCGGCAGCCACGGCGCGACGATCACGTGCTCCGGCAGCTCGCCGAGGTCGGCGATCTGCACCCGGAAGCCCGCGGCGACCAGCACCCGCACGCCCAGCGGCGCGAGGCCGTCGATCACGGTGCGCAGGTTCTCGGCGGAGCCGAGCGCCGTGCCGAGGGTGAGGTAGACGAAGGGCTCGCCCGACTCGCCGAGGCCCGCGGGGAGTTCGCCGGGCTCGACGAAGGCGACGGGGCGCTGCTCGATGCGCTCCTGGACAGAGGCGACGAACGCCTTGTCCTGGAGGGACGGCGGGCAGATGTCGATGTAGGTGTTGCCGAGGGTGAGCGCCTGCCCGGCGGGCACGGTGACGCCCAGGTCGGCGGCGGTGGCGAGGATCTCCTGCTGGAGGCGCTCGGCCTCGTGGTCCTGCGAGAGCAGGCCGACGCCGTGCGCGAGGGCGGGTACGCCCGCCAGCTGGGCCGCGAATCCGGCGCCCGGGTTGAGCACTTCGTGGACGACGAGGTCGAAGCTGCGGCTCTCGAAGACCGGCGCGAGGTCGGCGGCGACCCACCGCGGCAGGACCGAGCCGAACACCTTGATGTGCAGGTTCGCGAGGACCTCCGGCGGGACGTCCTGGGCGCCCACCTCGCCGCCGTGGGCCTCAAGGAAGGCTCGACCGCCCGCTGCTTCGATGAATGCCTCGGGCACGGACCGGCCTGCCGTCACCGGCTCGAAACCAGCCTCGCTGAGGGTCTGGTGGAACTGCTCACCCGTTGCGAACGCGACCTCGTGGCCGGCGGCTCGCGCCGCCCTCGCCAAGGGAAGCAAGGGAAATATGTGCCCGAAGTTGCCCACGCTGGCAAAGAGGATTCTCATGAGGCCCAACCCTAGGGGCGCCGACCACGATTGTCTAGTGTTGCTAGGAATTCTAGCAACGAAAGAATCGAGGTGAACGGAATGGCCCCCCAGGACCTGGCGCGCCTTCAGTTCGGCCTCACGGTCGCCACTCACTACCTCCTCGTCACCCTCACCCTCGGGCTGGTCGCCCTCGTCGCCGTCACGCACACCCGCTGGGTGCGCACCGGCGACCCCGCGTTCAGACGGATGACCACCTACTGGGGCACCCTCTACGTCATCAACTACGCGGTCGGCATCGCCACCGGCCTGGCCATGGAGTTCCAGCTCAGCGCCAACTGGACCGGCCTGGAGTCCTCCGCCGCCAGCGTCTTCGGCGCGCCCCTCGCGGTGGAGACGGTGGTCTCGTTCTTCGCCGAGTCGACCTTCCTCGCGCTGTGGATCTTCGGCTTCGACCGGCTGCCGAAGTACGTCCACCTGGCGTGCATCTGGGTGGTGGCCGCCGCGGCGTACACCTCCGCGGTGTGGGCGCTGCTGGCCAACGGCTTCATGCAGAACCCGGTCGCCTACACGATGCGCGACGGGCACCTCGAACTGACCAGCTTCGGGGCGCTGTTCTCCAACGCCAACTCCTGGATCGCCATCTTCCACATCACCGGCGGCGCGCTCGCGGTCGGCGGCTTCTTCGTGCTCGGCATCAGCCTGCTGCTGCACCGGCGCGGGCGCGCGGACCGGGCGTTCGTCCGGCACTCCCTGAAGATGGGGGCGCACGCCGGGACCTGGGGCGCCTCTCTGGTCGTCCTCAGCGGGATGGTCCAGCTCGGCAACACGAAGAAGGACCAGCCGCTCAAGGGGGCGGTGCTGGACGGCAACCAGGCCGAGGTGACGCGGCAGCTCCAGGAGCTGGCGAAGAAGTTCGGCCCGCTGGAGGGGCCGCCGTCGGGGCCCGTACTGGGCGCCCTCACCCTCATGATGATGATCGGCGGGGTGCTGCTGATCCTGGGCATCTGGGCCCTCGTCTCCCTGCGCGAGCAGCGCCCGCAGACCCCTGCGGGCCGGGCATACCCCGGCCAGTGGCCCACCGGCCAGGCCCCCCGGCCGGGCCAGTGGCAGGCCGCTCCCCCGGCCCGGCCCGTCCCGACCCAGGTGCGGGGCCGCAAGGTCTACCCGGGCCAGTGGGCCCCGGGCCAGGGCCTGCACGGCCCGACCGGCCAGTACGGCCAGGGCACGGGCCAGTACGGGCAACCCCCGGCCCAGCACGGCCAGTACCCCTCGTACGGTCATCCCGGCCAGCCGGGCCCGTACGCCCAGCAGGCCCCGTACAGCCACCCCGGCCAGGGGACCGGCACGCCGGACTCGGACGCGGACGTCATGCGGTCCGCCGTGCTGCGGCGGCTGCTGCCCTTCGCGATGGTGCTGCCCTTCGTCGCGAACCTCTGCGGCTGGATCGTCCGCGAGGTCGGCCGCCAGCCGTTCGTCATCACCGGCATCCTGACCACCCGCCAGGCCATGACCCCCGGCCTCGGTACGGGCCGGCTCACCGCCTCGCTCCTCGTCCTCGTCGTCCTCGTGGTCGGTCTGCTCGGCCTGGACTGGTGGCTGCTGTCCCGGGCCGCCCTGCGCGGCCCCGGCGAGAGCGGCCTCGGCCAGGGCTCGGAGCCCGCCACCTCCGGCAGCACGGCCTCGGACTCCCTCGCCAGTGGCCTGGCCGCCCCCGCCCACGACGGGCGGCACGACCCGCGCGTGGATCCCCGTACGAACCCCCGCGCGCCGCAAGCCGGTCCGCACGCCGATCCGTACGCCGCCCCCCGGGAAGGAGTGCACCCGTCATGAGCTACCCGACCCTCGCCCTCGTGGCGTTCATCGTGCTGTTCACCGGATATCTGGTCCTCGCCGGGATCGACTACGGCGTCGGGCTGGCCCTCCCCCGCACCGGCTCCGACGCCCCCGGGCGGCGCGCCGTGCTCGGGGCGGTCGGGCCGCTGCTGCTCGGCAACGAGGCCTGGCTGCTGGTCTCCATCGGCGCCCTCGCCGGGACCCTGCCGGGGCTCCGCGGCGCGCTCGTCGACGGCGCGTACCCCTACGCGCTGATCGCCTTCGCGGGTGCGCTGGTCCTGAACGCGGGCATCCAACTGCGCGGCCGGCACCCCGGCGAGCGGGTCCGGCGCGCCTTCGACCTGCTGATCTGCGCGGCCGGCGCGGCCGCCGCCTTCGGCTGGGGCTGCTTCCTCGCCGTCACGGCCGCCGGGGTCTCCCTGGGCGGTGACGGTCATGTGCGGGGCGTCGCCGCCCCGGACCTGTTCACCCTGCTGGGCGGGCTGACCATGGTCGCGCTGCTCGGTACGCACGGCAGCGCCTTCCTGGCCGCCCGGCTGACCGGGGCCCCGGCCCGGCGGGCGGCCGCGCTCACCGGGATCGGCGCGATGCTCGCGGCGGCGCTGCTCGCGGTCACCGCCCTGACGGGCTGGGTCGGCGGGCGCAGCACCGGCGCTGTCGCCGACGCGCTGCGCCACCCGGTCCTGGCGGCGCTGGCCGTCGTACTCGCCGTCGGGGCGCTGCTCTTCGCCCGCTCCCTGGCCGGGAGCGGGCGGGCGCGGCTCGCGCCCTGGGCGACCACGGCCGCCGTGATCGCGGCGGCGGGGGCGGTCTTCGCGGGCAAGTACCCGGCCCTGCTGACCTCCACCGTGGCGGGCGTGCCCGCGCCGACGGCGGCCCAACTGGCCACCGACCAGACCGCGTTGGCGGCGGTGATCTGGACCTCCGGGCCGGTGCTGCTGATCGTGGTCGCGGCGCAGGTCTACATGTGGCTGGTGCTGTGGGCCCCGGCGCGGACCACCCCCGCTCCGGCGACACCGGCATCCGAAACGCTGGACGCACCCGCCTTCTCCTGAAGGCCCCGAGAGTCAGGACGGACAGCGACCGATGGACCTCGCCCTGGTACGGAGTTCGCCCCTGCTCCGGCGGTTCCTGGTGCACCGCGCGCTCGGCGCGGTGGCGGAAGCCGTCCTGACCCTCCTGCAGTGCGTCTTCCTGGCCTCGGTGCTCGCGGCCGCCGTCGAACGGGGCCCGGGAGCCGCACTGCACGCCGTTCCGGTCCCGCTGCTCGCGGTCGTGATCGCCGGGCGGGCCGCGCACGCCTGGTGGGACCGGGCCTCGGCGGGCGCGGCGGCCGCCCGGTACAAGGAGGAGCTGCGCGCGGAACTCACCGCGGCCGTCACCGCCGCCGCTGTCCGCGGCCGGGGCCCGCGGCCCGCCTCAGTGGTCGCCCTGCTCGGCAAGGGCATGGACGCGCTCGACGACCACCTCACCGGATCGGTGGCCCTGCTCCCACAGGCGGTGGTCCTGCCGCTCGCCGTCACCGGCACCATCTGGGCCGCGGACTGGGTCTCGGGCCTGGTCGTGCTCGTCACGCTGCCGCTGGTGCCGCTGCTGCTGGCGCTGGTCGGCATGCACACCAAGGCCCGTACCGAAGCGCAGTGGGCGGTGCTGCTGCGCCTGGGCGGGTACTTCCTCCAGGCGCTCAGCGGCCTCGCCACCCTCCGCGTGTTCGGGCAGGAGAGCCGGGCCGCCGAGAGCGTGCGCGCGCGGGCCGCCGAACACCGGCGGGCGACGGTGCGGACGCTGCGCGTGGCCTTCCTGTCCACCTTCGTCATGGACACCCTGACCAGCCTGTCGGTGGCGCTGATCGCCGTCCCGGTCGGCTTCCGGCTGCTGGACGGCGCGATGCCGCTGTCGACGGGGCTGGCCGTGCTGCTGCTGACCCCGGAGGCGTACCGGCCGCTGCGGCTGCTGGCCGCGCGGTTCCACGCGGCGCAGGAGGGACGTACGGTCCTGGCCGAGGTCCGCACCCTCCTCGAAGGCACCGCGCCCGCGCCCGCCCTCGTACGCGAACGGCCTCCTGTCGCACAGCCGTTGCCGGACCCGGCCCGCTTCCCCCTCGTACTGGACCGGCTCAGCGTCGGTCACGCGCCCGGCGCGCCCGCCCTGACCGGGCTGTCCTGGCGGTTCGAGGCCGGGCGCAGCTGCGCGGTCACCGGGCCCAGCGGAACCGGCAAGACCACCCTGCTGCGGACGATCGCCGGGCTGCTGCCGCCGCTCGCCGGGGACCTGCGGGTGGGCGGCGTATCGGTGGCCGCGCGCACGCCGCAGGACCGGGCCGCGTGGACGGACCGGATCGCGATGGTGCCGCAGCAGCCGCACCTGTTCGCCCTGTCGGTCGCGGACAACGTGCGTCTGGGGCGGGCGGAGGCGGGCGACGACGAGGTGTGGGACGCGCTGGAGGCGGCGGGCGCGGCCGACTTCGTACGCCGCCTGCCGGACGGACCGGCCACCCGGGTCGGCGAGGGCGGCGCCGGGCTGTCCGGCGGGGAGCGCCAGCGGCTCGCACTGGCCCGCGCGCTGCTGCGCCGCCCCTCGCTGCTGCTGCTGGACGAGCCGACGGCCCGGCTGGACGGCGGCACGGAGGAGCACGTACTGCGCGCCCTGGAGGCGGCGGCGGGCCGGGCCACCCTGCTGGTGGCCACCCACCGCCCGGCGGTCGTCGAACACACGGACACGGTCCTACGCCTGCACGCGCCGCGCCCCGTACCGGCACTTGAGGAGACCCACCCATGACCCCGCCCCCGGGCTCAGCCCCGCCCCCGTCGGCAGCCCCGCACCCGGCCTCCGCCCCGCCCCCTGCCCTGTCCCCCGCCTTCAGCCCCTCCCCGGCCCCGGAACTGGGCCCGGCCCAGTCATCTGCCTCCGCCCCGGTCCCGGAGCGCACCTCCGACCCCGCCCCGGCCCTGGGCCCGGTCCCGGGCAGCGGGCCGACCCCGGGCAGGGACCAGACCCCCGCCGGGAGGCTCATCGGTGCCGCGCTCGCCGCCGCGCTCGGGGAGGCCTGTGCCATCGCGCTGACCGCGAGCGCGGCCTGGCTGATCTGCCGGGCCTCCCAGCAGCCGCCGCTGGGGGCGCTGATGGTCGCGGTGGTCGCGGTCCGCGCGTTCGCCCTGGGGCGGGGGGCGCTGCGTTACGCCGAGCGGCTGTGGGGCCACGACGCGACGCTGCGGATCATGGAGCGGGTACGGGGGCGGCTGCTCACGCTGCTGGCCCCGCACGCACCGTACGGGCTGCGCGCCTTCAGCCGCGGCGAGCTGCTGAACCGGCTCGTCGCCGACGCCGACGCCGTGCAGGACGCGCTGCTGCGGGTGGCGCTGCCGATGCTCACCGCGCTGCTCGTGGGCGGCGGGGTCACGGTGTGGACCGCGCTCGTGGTGCCCGCCGCCGGGTGGGCGCTGGGCGCGGGGCTGCTGCTGGCCTGCGTGGCGCTGCCGGTGCTGGCCGCGGCCACCGGGCGCCGCTCCGCCGCCCGGCTGTCGGCGGCCCGCGCCGAACTGGCCGCGCGCACCGTGGACGTGGTCGAGGGCGCGGAGGACCTCGCCCTGTGCGGGGCGACCGCGCGGGTGGCCGCCCGTGAGCGCGCCGCCTCCCGCGCCGTGGCCCGCCGCGAACTCGCCGCCGCCCGCGCCGCGGCCGTCCTCGCCGCGACGGCGGTACTGGTCCAGCTCGGCACCACGGCCGCGGTGGCCGTCCTCGCCCTGCGCGCCGCCACCGGCCCGGTGACCGCGGCGGTCCTGACCCTGACCGCGCTGGCCACCCTCGACCTCGCCACCCCGGTCCGCACCGCCGCCGACCACCTGACCCGGCTCACCACCTCCCTGCACCGGCTGCGCGCCCTGCGCACCCTCCCGACCACCCCGACCAGGGGGCGGACGGCCACACCTACGGGCCCCCTCACCCTGGAGTTCACCGACGTCGGCGTCACCCACCCCGGTGCCGCGCGCCCCGCCCTGACCGGGATCCGCCTCGTCCTCGCACCGGGCCGTCGGGTCGCGCTCGTCGGGCCCAGCGGCTCCGGGAAGAGCACGGTCGCCGGGCTGGCCCTGGGGCTGCTGGAGCCCACCGCGGGCCGGGTCGCGCTGGGCGGCGTACCGCTCGCGGACCTCCCGGAGGGCGCGCTGCGGCCGCGGCTGGCCGCCGGACTGACCCAGTACCACCACGTGTTCGCCGGCACCGTGCGCGAGCACCTGCAGCTGGCCCGCCCCGGCGCGGCCGAGGACCGGCTGTGGGCGGCGCTGGCCCGGGCCGGGGCCGCGGACTGGGTGCGCGCGCTGCCCGGCGGCCTGGACGCCGAGGTCAGCGAGGACGCGGCCGCGTTCTCCGGCGGTGAGCGCCGCCGCCTGGGCCTGGCGGCGGCCCTGCTCGCCGATCCGGCCGTACTGGTCCTGGACGAGCCCACCGAATCGCTGGCCCCCCGGGACGCCGACGCGGTGCTCGCCGCGCTCCTCGCGCCCCGCCCGGACCGCGCGGTGCTGCTGATCAGCCACCGCACGATCGGCCTGGACGCGGTGGACGAGATCGTGGTCCTCGACGGGGGCCGGGTCGTCCAGCGCGGCACGCACGCCGAACTCCTCGCCGCGCCGGGCCACTACCGCGAGCGGCACCGCACGGAACGCGCCGCCGAGCACCAACAGCAGCCCCGCCCGCACGCGTTGGCATCCACCCCATGACCGTCCGTCACTTGAGCCCCCGTACGTCCCACCTCAAGGCCCTCTCCAGCCACAGCCGATCGCGCTCCCCCATCGTCGTGGTGCGACCGGCTGCCCCTGGGCGCGCGGGACAAGGCGTGACAACGGGACAAGGCGTGACAAGGCGAAGGAGTCCACCGATGACCATCACCCAGGCAATGCCCCCGGGCGTCGTCACGAGCCTGGGGCGGCGGTTCACCCTGTCGGCCCAGGCCCTCGACAGCTCGGTGACCCCCAACCCGGTCTTCCGCGAGTGGTTCGCCGAGCAGCGGCGCACCAACCGCTACGACGTGCGGCGCATCCCGTTCGCCGAGCTGGTCGGCTGGCACTTCGAGGACTCCACCGGGAACCTCGTGCACGACAGCGGCCGTTTCTTCTCCGTCGAGGGCCTGCGGGTGCGCACCGAATGGGGCGGCCACGGCGCCTCCTGGTCGCAGCCGATCATCAACCAGCCGGAAGTCGGCATCCTCGGCATCGTCGTCAAGGAGTTCAACGGGATCCTGCACTGCCTGATGCAGGCGAAGATGGAACCCGGCAACCTCGACACGGTGCAGCTCTCCCCCACCGTGCAGGCGACCCGCAGCAACTACACCGGGGTGCACAAGGGCGCGTCCGTGCACTACATCGACTACTTCAAGCCGCCGCGGGTCGGCTCACGGGTGCTGTTCGACTCCCTCCAGTCGGAGCAGGGCTCCTGGTTCCTGCGCAAGCGGAACCGGAACATGGTGGTCGAGGCGCTGGGCGACGTACCCGCGCACGAGGACTTCATCTGGCTGACCCTCGGCCAGATACACCAGCTGCTCTACCAGAACAACGTGATCAACATGGACGCCCGCACCGTCCTGTCCCTGATCCCCACCTTCGCGGACGAGGGCCCCTCGCTGCACACCACGGAGCACGTCCTGTCCCGGCTCACCGAGATCAAGGCGACCCGCGAACTGGTGCAGAGCAGCCTGCCGCTGCACGGCGTGGAGGGCTGGGAGCGCACCGACCACGAGATCCGGCACGCCGGCGGCCACCACTTCAGCGTGATCGCGGCCTCGGTCTCCGCCGCCAACCGCGAGGTCAAGCGCTGGACGCAGCCGCTGCTCGCCCCCGCCGAGCAGGGCCTCGCCGCCTTCGTCGTCCGCCGGATCGGCGGGGTGCCGCACCTGCTGGCGCAGGCCCGTTCCGAGGCGGGCGTCCTGGACGTCGCCGAGCTGGGCCCGACCGTGCAGTGCCAGCCGGGCCGGGCGCTGACCCTGCCCGTGGAGCGGCAGCCGCGCTACCTGGACATGGTGCTCTCCGCGCCGAAGTCCCGGCTGCTGTACGACACGGTGCAGTCCGAGGAGGGCGGCCGCTTCCACCACGCGGGCAACCGCTACGCGCTGGTGGAGGTCGGGGACGAGTTCCCCGTGGACGTACCGGAGGACTTCCTGTGGGTGACCGCGGGCCAGCTGGCCGGGCTCCTCAGGCACAGCAACTACCTGAACATCGAGGCCCGGACGCTCCTGACCAGCCTGCGGGCGGCCTGGGCGCTGGGCGGAGCGTACGCCCTGTGAGCGCGCCGAAGGCCCTGCGCGTCGGCGTACTGGGCTGCGCCGACATCGCCGAACGCCGCATGCTGCCCTCGATGCTGCGCCAGCCGCTCGTCGAGATCACCGCGATCGCCAGCCGCACCATCGACAAGGCCCGGCACTTCACCGACCGCTTCGGCGGCGCCCCGCTGGCCGGCTACGAGAAGGTCCTGGAGCGCTCCGACGTGGACGCGGTGTACATCCCGCTGCCGCCCGAGATGCACGTCGAATGGACCCTGCGGGCACTGGCGGCAGGAAAGCACGTGCTGTGCGAAAAGCCCTTCGCGACCTCGCTGCCGGACGCCGAGAAGGCGGTCGCGGCGGCCCACGAGAGCGGTCTGCTCCTCATGGAGAGCTTCATGTTCCTGCACCACGCGCAGCACGCGCGGGTGCGGCAGCTGGTGGCGGACGGCCTGATCGGCGAAGTCCAGCTCTTCACCTCGGAGTTCGGCATCCCGCTGCGCCCGGGCGGGGTGCGCGCGAGCACCCTGCCGGAGGTGGCGGCGTACCCGGTCCGCGCGGCCCAGCTGTTCCTGGGCCCGGATCTGCGGGTGGCGGGCGCGCAGGTCCGCCCGGACAGCGCGTACGGTCCCCAGCCGGCCGGGAGCGCCCTGCTGACCTCCCCCTCCGGCGCGGCCGCCCACCTGGCGTACGGCGTCGAGCACTCCTACCTCAGCGGCTACGGCCTGTGGGGCAGCGAGGGCCGCCTGCGCCTGGAACGCGCCTTCAGCACCCCGGACGACCTCACCCCGATCCTGCGCGTCGAGAAGGCGGACGGCACCACGGAGATCCCCCTCGCCCCCGACCACCACTTCACGAACATCGCGGGCGCCTTCGCCTCGGCGATCCTGCACCGCGAGGACTTCACCCCCCACTCCCAAGCGATCCTCACCCACGCCCACCTGATGGACACCATCACGGCGATGGCGGCTTCGACTACTGGGCACTGACCCGGCGTTCGAGGGCGCGGAGGAGACGTACGTACGGACTCCAGCGGGCCGGACGGGCCACCGTGCCCGTGCAGGCGAGCTCGGCGCGGTCCAGGCCGTCCTCCAAACACGCGTCGTGCATCGAGCGGAAGGCCAGGGGCCAGGTCAGGCGCGCCAGTCCGCCGGTCCTCATCGCGAGGGTGTGCCGCAGCACGGTGCGTTCCGCGTCGACGGGCAGCACCGCGAACTCGTGGAAGCCGTGGAATCCGCGCGGCCCGCTGAAGGTGAAGCGGACCCAGGTCCCGGGGACGTACGCGGTGACCGCGTAGCGGACCGGCCCGTGACCGCCGGTCGCGCCGACGGCCAAGGGGCGGTCGAACTCCAGCGCGGGCCATTTCTGCTGCGGCCAGAGCCGGTCCGCCACACCATCGGACAGGCTGTCGATGAGCGCGCCCACCTCGCTCCCTTTGGCGGCCAGCAGACGCTCGTGCACGTTGTAGACGCCCATGACGTCCTCCCCTCGCCTATTAGAGGTGACCCTCTAATAATCTGGAGGGTACTCTCTGATTCATGGCGAGACCACCCCGCTTCGACACCGACCAGATCCTCGACGCCGCCGTCCAACTGGCCGCCTCCACCGGACCGGCGGGCGTGACCATGTCCGCCGTCGCCCAGGCGATCGGCGCGCCGAGCGGGTCCATGTACCACCGCTTCCCCGGCCGTACGGCACTGCTCGCCGAGGTGTGGCTGCGTACCGTGGAGCGCTTCCAGGAGGGGTACTTCATCGCGCTCGGCAGCGCCCCCGAACCCCGCGGCGCCGCCCGCGCGGCCGCGCGGCACGTCGTCTCCTGGAGCCGCGCCCACCCACAGGAGGCCTCGCTCCTCCTCTACGGCGCCGAGCAGTTCGGCCGCGCCGACTGGTCCGCGGAACACAGGGAGCGCGCGGACCGGGGCAACGAGCACGTCTTCGACTCCCTCCACCTCCTCGCCGAAGTCCTGGGCGCGAAGGGCCCCATGGACCACGAGCGCGTCATCCTGGCCCTGATCGACCTCCCCCTGTCCCTGGTCCGCCGCCACCTCCGCGCCGGCCACCCCCTTCCCCCGCACGCGGAAGCCCTCGCCGAAGAATCCGCGGCGGCCCTGCTCACCGCCGACTGAGCCGGGCGGCTGGCCCGCCGGGTCAGCCGCCGCAGCCGATGTGCCCGGTCGACTGCTCCGGTTCCGACGGGTACTCGTAGTTCAGGCAGTCGCACCGTGTGCCGCCCTCCGACACGACAGTGCAGCGGCCCGCGCCCTGGTCGGCTCCGCTCCGATGCTGCTCGTAGCCGTGCCGGCAGTTGCGGCAGGAGCCCGTGCCCCAGCCGGAACCGTTGGACATCACGTCGACCGTGAGGCCGATCGCGAACAACGCGAGCGGCGTGACCGCGAAGGTCGCGAGTATCCAATCGTCTCCGGTCAACGGCCAGCCTCTCGTAGTCCGTCCACCCTCCCAGGGTGGCAGGTGCGCGCCGCGCGGACCGCGAGGTCCTGCTCCCGTGCGTGTGGTCCGGTCTCAGCCAGAGCGAGATGGCACAAGGGTGCGGCGGACCGGCTGGCACCGTACGCTCCCGGCTCGTGAACACCACCGAAGAGCCTCACCTCCCCCGTCCCTCCCGTCTCTTCGGGTCCAGGAGCACCTGATGCGCGAAACGGCCGGGGCCGCCCCCGGCGCCCGGACGCGGGCGTGGTCCCGCCGACCGCTGGCCTTGCTCCTGGCGGCCGGGGCCGCGACGGGTGCCGTGACCCTGGCCGTGACCCTCGGCGCGAGCGGCTCCGGCGGAGGCGGTCGCGGTCCGGTCGCCGCCCCGCCCGACCCGGCCGCCGTCCGGCTGCTGGACCGCGCGGCCATGACGGCGCAGGCGGCTGCGGCAGCGCCCGTACGCGACGGGCAGTACCTCTACACCAAGACGACCGGGTTCTCCACGTCCCTGGCGGAGACCGGGAACGGCGGAATGGAGGCGGCCCGTACCGACGAATCGGCGGAGCGCTGGGTATCCGCCGACGGATCCACCGGCACGCTCACGCGCACCGCGAGCGGCACCTCACAGGACCCCGCGCCGGGCAAGGGCAGGGCCACCATCAACAGCCCCACCCACCGCTTCCTCGAATCCCTCCCGACGGACCCCGACCGTCTGCTGGAGACGATCTACGCCGACACCCGCCTCAACCACGGCGCGGGATCCGGCTCCACCACCGGCCCCGACCAGGAGGCCTTCGTCGCGATCGGCGACCTGCTGCGGACCGTGGAGGCCCCACCCGGCGTGAGCGCCGCCCTCTACCGCGCCGCGGCCCGGATCCCCGGCGTCGTCCTGGTCCCTGGAGCGACGGACGCCGCTGGCCGCGAGGGCGTCGCGGTCGCCCGCATCCACAACGGCGAGCGCACCGAGTGGATCTTCGACAAGGCCACCACGCACCTGCTCGGCGAGCGCACCGTGCTCCTGAAGGACAGCCCCTGGGGCAAGGCCGGAACCGCGGTCACCTCGACGGCCGTCATCGCCCGCGGCATCGCAGACGAAGCGGGCCGGGCTCCGGGGCAATAACGCCAGGTCAGGCGCCCAGGTAGTCGGCCGCCCCGCGCCGGGGCAGGCTCGCCCAGGTCCGGGTCCCGCCACCGGGCTCGCGGGACTCCCCGAAGCCCCAGTCCCCGCCACACGACCGCACCACCGCTGCCATGAGCCGCAGCGCCGCCCGCCGCCGGGCCTCGCAGTGAGCGGCGATCCGGGGGTGGGTGTGGGGCGCGTGGCCGTCGTAGGTGGTCAGGTGGAGCGAGTCGTCGCGATGGCGGACGGACAGGTACAGGCTCCGCCCGGGTTCCAACTGCCAGGCGGCGGCAACCAGTTCTCCGGCGACCTGTACGACGGCGGCCTCCAGCGGATCGAGCCGGTACGCGTGCAGGACGGACCGTACGACGGACCGCGCGATCTGGGCACCGAGCGGCTCCCCGGGCACGGTGAGGCTGCAGGTGAGCGTGTCGAGCGCGGGCGGTTCGCCCCCGGCACGGACCGGCGGGGCCGGAGGACAGGCGATGAAGGGGTGGGTGGACATCGCGGGACTCCCTGAGGTCGGAGGTGACTACGGCGAGTTCGGCGCGCACGAATGGCTGACGCGGACGGAAGCGTGGCTCGTCACCGAGGCCCAAGGCCCAAGGCCCAAGGCATGCTGCGGCGATGCACTTCGACTCCCACTGCGTGAGCGGTGCGTCACCTAACGTAGCGACCACGGGCCAAATTTGGCCCTGCTTGCGGGAGAAATCATCCTCTCGTGGCCAGACCGGCTACGGACGCGCAAGACTGCACGCCATGAGCGCGAGGACCGCACCCACGGAGCGTCAGAAGAGGCTGGGGCATGAGCTACGCAGAATGCGCACGGCAGCGGGCATCTCGGCCGAGTACGCGGCCGGACTGCTGGGCGTGGACCGCGGGGCCATCTCCGCGATGGAGTCCGGAACGCGCGCCATCTCCGCAGACCGGCTACGGACGCTGGCCTGCAACTGTGCGGTGACCGACGAGGAGCACATCGCCGGGCTGACGACGCTGACCGCGTCCAGTCGCGGCTGGTGGGACCGCTATCGAGGCCAACTGCCCCAGGGCTTCCTGGACATCGCGGAGCTGGAAGCGCACAGCAGCCGCATGCGGGGCGCCTTCTCGGTGCACATGCCCGGCCTCCTCCAGACATCCGACCACGCACTCGCCGTGTTCCGGATGGTCATCCCGGCCCTGCCGGAGCACGAGGTGGCGCTGCGTCTGGCATTTCGCGCCGAACGCCAACAGGTCCTGGCCGGCACGGGCGCCCGGGAATTCGTCGCCATCGTGCACGAAGCCGCCCTGCGCATGCAGTTCGGCGGGCGTGCGGTACTCCGCGCCCAGCTGGAGCACCTGCTTGAGCGCTCGCAGCAGGACAATGTGACCGTGCTCGTCCTACCGTTCGAAGCGGGCGGATTTCCCGGAGCAGGCCAGACCGTGCTCTACGCGGAGGGCCCGACCGCACAGCTGGACACCGTGCAGGTCGACAACGCCCACGGACCCGACTTCCTCTACGCCGATGCGCAACTCGGCAAGTACCGAGCCCACTTCGACCTCATGGAAGAACTCGCCCTGTCTCCCGATGACTCGCGGGCATTCATCCAGACCATCGCAAACCAGCTGTGAGAGGGGACAACGTGCCTGCCGTGACCTGGGAAGAGCCGTTCTGCGGCGAGGGAAACTCCTGCTACCGGATCGGGGTGGACGGGGACGGCAACAGCTACATCGCCGTCGCGGGCGCAGAGGCCTCGTACCTCACCGACACGACGGACGCCCTCCGCCAGCTGATCCGGGACATCAAGGCGGGAAAGGCCGACCACCTCCTGACCGACTGATTTGTCAAGCCCCGAAAATCAGGGGCATGACCACGTGCGCTTACTCGGGCTTAATCGATACATGGGATCAGATCACCCAGACAGAAAGCATTTCTCGCCGGAGGTGAATTTGCCATGACCCACAAATCCCGAATACAGCGCTTCGCCATTCTTACCGCCTCGACCGCCCTGGCCGCAGCGGGCGCACTGCTCCCCACCACCGCATTCGCCGCGCCATCAGCGGCGCACACCAGCACCACGACCGCGATGGCGCCCAGCCACGACCATCACGATTACTGCTACAACTGGTATTGGTACTGGAACTGGGACTATTGCTACGACCACCACCACGGCCATCACCACCACCACGACCACGACCGCTAAGCCAGCCAGATCAAAAAGGTCCGGGCCGGACGGTAAATCCATCCGGCCCGGACCGCCAAAGCGCGCAAGAAAGGGCGGAACTACTCCCCCTGCAGCGCGTAGAAGTCCGCGCCCAGCTGGTGGAACATGCCCGCCACGTCCAGCTGGTCCCAGTGTTCGGCCAGGAGGCCGTTCTCGACGCGCCAGATGTCGATCGACTGGAAGTTCAGCGTGCGGCCGGTGGCCGGTATGCCGAAGAAGGGGCCCTGGTGGGTGCCCGAGTATTCGAAGCGGCCCGCCACGCGGTCGCCGTCGACGATCAGGTCGTGGGCGACGACCTTGACGTCCGGGAAGGCGTCGAAGATCGACTGGAAGAAGGCCGTGTTGGCCTCGATGCCGTCCGCGACGATCGGGTTGTGGTCGATGTGGTCGACGGCGGTGTGCTCGGCCATCGTGCTCACGTCATGGCTGTTGATCATGTCCACGAAGCGCTGGACGAGGTCCCGGTGGTTCTCCGACATGGGTGTGTCTGCCTCTCTGTACGGCTGTACGGCTGTACGGCTCGCGTCGCCGGTCGCTGCACACCGACGATCCGCACTCCCGGTGGAGCCGCCCTGGAGCACCCGGGGAACCCGGGGGTCCACGACCCCGCTCAAGGTGAACCCCCACCCCGGCTCAAGTGGCCGCTTCTAGCCTCTGGTGCCATGAAGGCTCTCGTACTCTCCGGCGGGGCCGGAACCCGCCTGCGCCCCCTCACCCACACATCCGCCAAGCAGCTCGTGCCCGTGGCGAACAAGCCGGTGCTCTTCTACGGCCTGGAAGCGATCGCGGACGCAGGCATCACCGAGGTCGGGATCGTCGTCGGGGACACCGCCGACGAGATCCGCGAAGCCGTCGGCGACGGCTCCAAGTTCGGCATCGAGGTCACCTACATCCCGCAGACCGCGCCGCTGGGCCTCGCCCACGCCGTGGTGATCGCCCGGGAGTTCCTCGCCGACGAGGACTTCGTCATGTACCTCGGCGACAACTTCATCGTCGGCGGGATCTCCGACCTGGTGGAGTCCTTCCGCGCGGAGCGTCCCACCGCGCAGATCCTGCTCACCCAGGTCTCCGACCCGAAGTCCTTCGGCGTGGCCGAGCTGGGCCCCGACGGCCGGGTCGTCGGTCTGGAGGAGAAGCCGGAGGTCCCCAAGAGCGACCTCGCCCTCGTCGGCGTCTACCTCTTCACCCCAGCCGTGCACGAGGCGGTGCGCGCCATCAAGCCCTCCTGGCGCGGCGAGCTGGAGATCACCCACGCCCTGCAGTGGCTGATCGACGCGGACCTCGACGTCCGGTCCACGACGATCTCCGGGTACTGGAAGGACACCGGGAACGTCAACGACATGCTGGAGGTCAACCGGTCCGTCCTGGAGCGCGCCGAGCCGCGCATCGAGGGCCTGGTCGACGCCGCGAGTGAGATCATCGGGCGCGTGCAGATCGACGAGGGCGCCCAGGTCACGGCCTCGCGCATCGTCGGCCCCGCCGTGATCGGCGCGGGCAGCGTGGTCACCGGTTCGTACATCGGGCCGTTCACCTCGATCTCCCGCGACTGCACCATCACCGACAGCGAGATCGAGTTCTCCATCATCCTGGACGGCTCCTCGGTCCGGGGCGCCAGCCGCGTGGAGGCCTCGATCATCGGCCGCAACGTGGAGGTGACCCCCGCCCCCCGGGTGCCCGCGGCCCACCGTCTCATCCTCGGCGACCACAGCAAGGTGCAGATTTCCTCTTGACCTCGTCCCTCACCTCAGGAGGAGAGGGTTCCTTCCCTCACGGGTCGGGATTTCTGCTTCGCCGACCGCTGCCTCTCAGGAGAGTTCCGTTGAGGTCCTACGCCGTCTCCACAGACTGCGACCGCCAGCCCGGCGGCCAGAAGGTTGACTGCCGCGTTCACGTCCCGGTCATGGGTCCTGCCGCAGGTCTCGCACGTCCAGATGCGGACGCCCAGCGGAAGCACGTCGGCGAGCGTTCCACAGGAGGAACAGAGTTTCGTGCTGGGAAACCACCGGTCGACCACGATCAGCTCACGCCCGTACCAGGCACATTTGTACTCCAGCATGGACCGGAGAGCCGCCCAGCTCGCGTCCGCGACAGCTCGGGCGAGAGCGTGGTTCCCCAGCATGTTCCGCACGGACAGGTCCTCGATCACGAGCGTTTGGTTGTCACGCACGAGCCGGGTGGAGAGCTGGTGAAGCGAGTCCCGCCGCCGGTCGGCGATGCGGGCATGGATCCTGGCGACCTTCATCCGTGCCTTGGTCCGGTTCCTCGAACCTTTCTCTTTGCGCGCCAGTTCCCGCTTGGCCCTGGCCAACCGGGCACGCTCCCTGCGCTCGTGCCCGGGATTCGCGATCTTCTCGCCGGTGGACAACGTCACCAGCGAAGTGATGCCCACATCGATTCCGACGGCCCCTGCTCCGCCGGACAGGTCCGCCGGAATGTCCTCGCACAGCAACGACACGAAGTACCGGCCGGCCGCGTCACGGGACACCGTGGCCATGCTCGGATCCGCCCCTTCCGGCAGCGGCCGCGACCACACGATGTCCAGCGGCTCTCGCATCTTCGCCAGTGTGAGCCGACCATCGCGCAATGCGAACGCGGAGCGCGTGTACTCCGCACTCGCCCGGGAGCGCTTCTTGGACTTGAACCGCGGATACCTCGCGCGCTTGTCCCAGAACGCGACGAACGCGTGCTGCACGTGCCTGAGCGCCTGCTGCAGCGGGACCGAGGACACCGCCGACAGGAACGCCAGCTCCTCGGTCCTCTTCCACTCGGTCAGCATCGCCGAGGTCCGCGCGTAGCCCACCCGCTCCTGTCGCCGCCACGCCTCCGACCGGGCAGCCAGCGCCAAGTTGTACACCTTGCGTACACAGCCGAAGGTGCGCGACAACTCGGCCGCCTGCACGGCAGTGGGATGGAAGCGATACCTGAACGCCCGCTTCACGGTCCGGGACCTCATGTTTCCCGACGCTATTCAGCCCGTCCACGAGGAAACAACCTCTGGTCAAAGCACCACGCAACACCCCGGCCCGAAAGCCGGGGCTTCCATCCGAGGAGATTCCGTTGACCACCACACGCATCCTCGTCACCGGCGGGGCGGGGTTCATCGGTTCGCACTACGTCCGTACGCTGCTCGGGCCCGCCGGCCCGGGGGACGTGGCGATCACCGTGCTCGACAAGCTCACCTACGCGGGCAATCCCGCGAACCTCGATCCGGTGCGCGGGCGTCCCGGGTTCCGGTTCGTCCAGGGCGACATCTGTGACGTCGCGCTGGTCGCCGAGCTGGTGGCCGGGCACGACCAGGTCGTGCACTTCGCGGCCGAGTCGCACGTGGACCGTTCCATCCTGGGCGCGGCCGAGTTCATCACCACCAATGTGCTCGGTACGCAGACCCTGCTGGACGCGGCGCTGCGCCGGCCCGGCGGGCCCGTGCCCTTCCTGCACGTGTCCACGGACGAGGTGTACGGGTCGGTGGCCGAGGGGTCCTGGCCGGAGACCGATCCGCTGAAGCCGAATTCGCCGTACGCCGCTTCCAAGGCCTCCTCCGACCTGGTGGCGCTGTCGTACCACCGGACGCACGGCCTGGACGTGCGGGTGACGCGCTGCTCGAACAACTACGGGCACCACCACTTCCCGGAGAAGGTCATCCCGCTGTTCGTCACGAACCTGCTCGACGGGCTGCGCGTGCCGCTGTACGGCGAGGGGCTCAACGTCCGCGACTGGCTGCACATCGACGACCACGTCCAGGGCCTGGAGCTGGTGCGTACGGGCGGCCGCGCGGGCGAGGTGTACAACATCGGCGGTGGCACCGAGCTGAGCAACAAGGAGCTGACCACCCTGCTCCTGGACCTGGCGGGCGCGGGCTGGGACCGGGTCGAGCACGTCGCCGACCGGCTCGGGCACGACCTGCGCTACTCCGTGGACTGCACGAAGATCTCCACCGAGCTGGGTTACCGGCCCCGGAAGGACTTCGACCAGGGCCTCGCGGAGACCTTCGCCTGGTACCGGGACAACCGCGCCTGGTGGGAGCCGCTGAAGCGGAAGGCCGCCCTGTGAGCCACTGGCTGGTGACGGGCGCGGACGGGCTGCTGGGCCGGGACCTGCGGGTGGCGCTGGAGGCGGCCGGGCAGCCGGCCGTGTGCCTGGGCCGCGCGGAGCTCGACGTGCGCGACCGCCGCGCGGTGCGCTCGGCGATCGCCACGCACCGGCCGGTGGTCGTCGTCAACGCGGCGGCGTACACGGACGTCGACGCCGCCGAGACGCACGAGGCCCAGGCGCAGCACGTCAACGGCGCGGCGCCGCTGCATCTGGCGAGCGCGTGCGGGGAGTTCGGGGCGCTGCTGCTGCAGGTGTCCACGGACTACGTGTTCTCCGGCGAGGCCCGCGTGCCGTACCCGGAGGACGCGCCTGCGGCCCCGCGCACGGCGTACGGGCGCACCAAGCTGGAGGGCGAGCGGGCGGTGCTGCGGCTGCTGCCGTGGACCGGGTACGTCGTGCGGACGGCCTGGCTCTACGGCGAGGGCGGCGAGGGCGGCGACGACTTCGTCCGTACGATGATCAGGCTGGAGCGGGAGCGGGAGTTCGTCGACGTCGTCGAGGACCAGCGGGGTCAGCCCACCTGGACCGCGGACGTAGCCGACCGCCTCGTATCCCTCGGCCGCGCGGCCCGCCTCGGCGCCGCCCCCGGCATCTACCACGCGACCAGCGCCGGCGGCTGCACCCGCCTGGAGCTGGCGCGCGAGGTCTTCCGCCTGCTGGGCGCCGACCCGCAACGGGTCCGACCCCTCGTCGGCCCCGCCCCCGGCGCGAGGCGCCCGGCGTACAGCGTGCTGGAACACGGCCGCTGGGAAGCCGCGGGCATCGAGGTGATCCGCGACTGGCGCGAGGCCCTGGCCGCAGCGATGCCCGCATTGACCGGAGCCCGGGTGCTGGCGTCCACGTAGGCGAAAACGGGAGCGGCGGCCGATGTGGGTCATCGGCCGCCGCTCCCGCACGCGTACGTATGTACGCTCAGTGCGCGATGGCCAGGCCGAACGGGACGAAGCCGTGGCGGGTGATGAACGGGCCCAGCATCAGGACGGTCCATTCCAGGGCCCGGGCGGTGTAGAGGCCGCCGAGGTCGAGGATCCACTCGCGCGGCCAGCCCAGGTCCCCGAGCAGCGCCGACAGTTCCTCCTTGGCCCGCGGGTCGTCGCCGGAGAGGAAGGCGGTGGCGGGGGCGGGCAGGATCCTCGGGGCCGTCATCACGGAGTGGTCCATCGTGTTGAGGGCCTTGACCACGCTGGTCCGCGGCAGGACCCGCTGGATCTCCTCGGCGAGGCTGCTGTGCGGGTAGAGGGGGGCCGCGGGGAAGCCTTCGGGGCTGCGTTCGGCGGCGTTGGACACGTCGACCAGGATCCGGCCGCGCAGGGCGGGTTCGAGGTCGCGCAGCAGGGCCACGGACACCTCGCCGGGGGTGGTGTTGAAGACGATCCGGGCGTGCTCGGCGGCCTCGGCGTGGCCGGTGAACCGGACGCCCGCCGCGAGCGCCGGGTCGTCGGCGGGGCGGGGGCGGTCCGGCCGGGTGGAGCCGGTCAGCACCCGGTGGCCGGCGGCGGCCAGCCCGGTGGCGAGGCTGGTGCCGACGGCCCCGGAGCCGAGGACGGCGATCCGTGTCACGGGCGGTGGCCGGGCCCGTACGAGGCGCGGGCCTGCTCGTAGGTGGGCAGCAGCCCCAGCTCCACGGCCTCGGCCAGGGTCGGGGCCAGCGCGTCCTTCTCGGAGCGGACCAGCGGCTCGGTGGTGTTCCACGGGATGCCGAGGGCCGGGTCCAGGGCCTGGATGTCGACCATCGTGCCCGGTACGTACTCCTCCGAGCAGAGGTAGTTCATGCAGGTGTCGTCGGTGAGCGCGAGGAAGGCGTGGCCGAGGCCGTCGGCGAGGTAGACGCCGATGCCCGATTCGGCTTCCTGGACGGTGGTGTCGAACATGCCGAAGGTCGGCGAGCCGACGCGCAGGTCGACGACCACGTCGAGGGCGGCGCCGCGGACACAGGTCACCAGCTTGGCCTGGCCCGGGGGCAGGGTGGTGCCGTGGATCCCGCGCAGGGTGCCCCGCGAAGAGACCGAGAAGTTGACCTGCTTGACGGTGAAGGGCTGGCCGCTCAGTTCGGTGAGTTCGCCGATCCGCCAGGCCTCGAAGAAGCGGCCACGGTTGTCGGTCAGCTGCGACGGCGTGATCCGGAAGGCGTCCCGGACCTTCATCTCCTCAATTGCCATGCTTCCTCGGTTCGTTGTCGGAATCGGAATCGGAGTCGGGGTCGGAATCGGAATCGTGAACAGCGGGCCGTCCGATCCTCGGGGCAGCCGCTCCGGCCCCGCTCGAACCCGGGTGGAGCGCCCGGGCACGGCCGATGGCCCCCGCGCACGGGACGCGGGGGCCATCGGAGCGGTGCGTACGGTCAGCGCACGGAGGCCGGAGCCGGCTTGTCGGCAGGCGCCTTGCCGCCGGAAGCCTTGCCACCCGGGGCCGCGGGCGCGGCCTTCGGCGGCGCCACCGGCGCGGACTGACCCGCCGCCACCGGGGCGAGCTCGGGCTGGACGCCCTTGCCCTTGCCGGGGGCGATCAGCATGGACAGGGTGGCGAGGGCCACCCCGATGGCACCGACCCACATGGCCGGGACGAGCCCGTCCACGAAGTTCTGCGGGGAGGCGTAGCCACCGTTGGCGGAGAAGATGGAGGCCAGCAGGGCGACACCGAGCGCGGCGCCGACCTCACGGGTGGCGGCCGTGACACCGGAGGCGATGCCCTGCTCCTCCTCCTTGACCGAGCCCATCGTCAGGTTCATCAGCGGTGCGTAGAACAGGGCCATGCCGGCGCCGCAGATCATCAGGGAGGGCAGCTGGGCGACGTAGGAGACATCGGGCTCCAGGATGAAGGCCCAATAGACCATGCCGCCGGTCATCATCGCGAGGCCGAGGGTGACGACGGGCTTGCCGCCGATCTTGTCGGAGACCATGCCGCCGATCGGGGCGACGACCATCGGCATCGCGGTCCAGGCGAGCAGCCGGACACCGGCCTCCATCGCGCTGTAGCCCTGGATGCTCTGGAGGAACTGGGTCATCAGGAAGATCGCACCGAACATGCCGACCGACATCAGCGTGCCGGCCAGGTTGATCGCGGTGAACGCCCGGATCTTGAAGAGGCGCATCGGGACCATGGGGTGGGCGGTCTTGTTCTCCCAGACCACGAAGACGCCCATGACGACCACGCCGCCGATGAGGGAGGCGAGGACGACGGGGGAGGTCCAGCCGTCGCCGTGGCCCTTGATCAGGCCGAGGACGATGCCGAAGAGACCGATGCTGGCCAGGATCGTGCCGACCGCGTCGAGCCGCGAGTTCGCGACCTTGCTCTCGGCGAGCTTGCGCCAGGACATCGGGGCCAGGGCCAGGCCGATGGGCACGTTCAGCCAGAAGATCCACTGCCAGGACAGGTGCTCGACGATCGCACCGCCGACGAGCGGGCCCGCCGCGATCGACAGACCGTTGACCGCGCCCCAGATGCCGAGCGCCGTACCGCGCTTCTCGGCGGGGACGGCGGCCGTCAGCAGGGTCACCGAGAGCGGCATGATGATGGCCGCGCCGGCGCCCTGGATGGCGCGGAAGGCGATGAGTTCGTTGATGCCGGGCGCGAGCGCGGCGGCGGCCGAGGCACCCGTGAAGAGCAGCAGGCCCAGCACGAACAGCTTGCGGCGGCCGAAGCGGTCACCGAGCGCGGCACCGAACATCATCAGGACCGCGAAGGACAGCGTGTAGGCGTTGACCGTCCATTCGAGGTCGGTCAGGCTGCCGCCGAGTTTCTCCCGGATGGTGGGCAGCGCCGTGATGATCACGAGGTTGTCCAGGCCTGCCATGAAGGAGGCGAGGCTCGTGGTGAGGATGGCCCAGAAGACCACCCCCTTTGCTCCACCGGCCGGGGCTGGGGGGTTGACGGTGCTCATCCGAGCATCCTTTCTGGAGGCAATGTCAGTAGGAGATGCTCATAACTCATCCGTGACACAGGCCGTTTCGGCGCTCACGACGCTACGGAACCGGACTACAGCCCTCCTCGATTCGTGGTGGACCCACGGACGCGCGAAGCCACCCTCCCCGGATCGGGGAGGGTGGCTTCGGGGTCCGGCGCGCGGGAACGGTCAGCCGAGCTGGCGCTGGAAGGTCGCCATGTCGAAGTACAGCGTCTCGTCGACCAGGACGTCACCGTCGAAGTGGAAGAAGACGGCGACGGGCGCGTCGATGGACTTGCCGAGGTTGGGTATGCCCCGGTAGTCCGCTTCCTGCTTGCCGCGGGCCTGGGCTTCCAGGATCACGGCGGTGGGGGTGTGGTGCACGTGGTGCAGGTCGTGCTCCAGGTTCGGGAACGCGGCCTTGAGGTCGGCGAAGTAGCCCTTCTTGATGGCCTCTTCACCGATCAGCGGGCCCTCTTCGAAGGCCTGGATCCGGTAGATGCCACCGCGCGGGAAGGTGGCCAGTACGCCGTCGATGTCCCAGGCGATCTCGGCGACGGTGTGCGCGAGGACGACCGCCTCGCGCCGCTTGCGCAGATCCGCGTCGGGCTGCGGGAGATCCGCACCGGGCAGGGTGAATTCGTGCTGTTCGGTGGCCATGACCGTTCCTCCACGCGTCGACCGGCTTGATGTCGCAGACGCTAGGGCCGCGACCTCGCGTACCGCTCGAACGCCGGGCCGGACGGACCGGTCGGTCGGCCCCCGCGCACCGTCAGGCGTTCGCGCCGACCGGCTCGGTGCGCTGCTGCTGCGGGGGCTTGTAGGAGGAGCGGTAGCCGCAGGCCAGGCCGATCGGCGCGAGCAGGGTGCACAGCGCCATGTCCAGGGCGAAGGGCCGGCCGGTGATCACGCGGTACTCGTCCCGGAAACCGAGGGCGAGCAGCGGCATCTGCAGCGCGGGGCCGGAGGCGCTGAGACGCCCCTCGTTGGCCAGGCCCCACAGGGTCTCGAAGACCTTCTCGGTCTGGTAGGCGGGGGTGGTGCGCCAGACCATCCGGGTGGTCTCGGGGCCCGGGTTCCACATGGAGTGGCGCACGCCCGGCGGGATGTAGAACTCGGCGCCTTCGGTGTATTCGTGTTCGACGCCCTCCAGCTGGAGGGTGATCCGGCCGCCGCGGACCTGCATGACCTCGGTCTGCTTGGGGTGGTAGTGGACGGGCGGCTTCAGGACGGTCGGGGCGTACTCGACCTCGACCTCGACATAGGCGCCGTTCGTCTGGGAGGCGGTGGTGAGGAAGGTGAGCCGGTCTTTTCCGAGCTGCAGGGTGTCTCCGGGGCGTGCCATCGGATGCCTCTCCTTGGTGTCCGGGGGTGGTCAGGACAAGGGGGGTGGTCAGGGCGAGGGGGTGGTCAGACGCTGGTGGTGCTCCGCGCGGTGGTGGCGGCCACAGCGGTCCCGGTGCTCTCGGTGGGCCCGGTACGCCGCTTGCCGGGGAGCCCGAAGAAGGCGTTGAGCAGGTTGAGTACGCCGATGCCCACCGCGATCCAGAAGCCCAGGTGCAGTCCGTCCACCCAGGCGATCGCGGGCAGCCGCCCGTCGGCGAGTTCGCCGGTGGTGCGGGTCATGGCGCTGGTGGCCACGGTCGCCACGCCGAGCGAGGCGCCGACCTGGAAGGCGGCGACGAGCACGCCGGAGGCGATGCCCTGCTGTTCCTGCGGGATGTCGGACACCCCGTGGACGTTGACGGGGATGCCGCAGCACTGCATGGAGGCGCCCAGGATGAGCAGCGCGGGCAGCACGTCGAGGAGGTAGTTCCCGTCGTGCGGGGCCCGGGTCAGCAGGATCAGGCCGAGTACGGAGCCGATGGCGCCGAAGAGGTAGACCGGGCGGGGTCCGGACTTGTGCATGATCCGGGTCGCCGGGGCGGTGATCAGGATGGCGATGACGCCGAGCGGCAGGAAGGCGAAGCCCGACTTGAGGGTGGAGTAGCCGAGGCTGCGCTGGAGGTAGTAGCTGCTCAGGAAGAGGACGGAGGCCTGCACCCCGCTGGTCAGGATGCGGCCGAGGCCGGCGGTGACCAGGGAGCGGGTGGCGAAGAGCTGGAGCGGCATCAGCGGGTCGGCGACCTTGCGCTCGACCACGACGAAGCCGACCAGCAGCGCCACCGCGGCGACGGCCGGGACGATGACGTACGGGATCGAACCCCAGCCCTTGTCCTGGATGTTGACGATGGCGTACACGAGGGAGGCCAGGCCGCCGGTGACGGCGATCGCGCCCAGGATGTCGGGGGTGGACTCGCTCTTGGTCTCGGTGCGCCCGCCGGCCAGGATCAGCACGCCGATGACGGCGACGACCCCGAAGGGGATGTTGATGTAGAAGATCCAGCGCCAGTTGAGGCTGTCGGTGATCAGGCCGCCCGCGATGACGCCGAGGGTGCCGCCGAGTCCGGCCAGCGCGGCCCAGATCGCGAGGGCGGTGGTCCGCTCCTTGCCCTTGGGGAAGGTGGTGGTGACCAGGGACATCGCGGCCGGGGACAGGAAGGCCGCGCCACACCCCTGGAGGGCGCGCGCGGCGATCAGCAGGCCGGTGCCGTCGGCGATGCCGCAGAGTAACGAGGCCGCGGTGAACAGGAACGCGCCGAGCAGGAACGTACGCCGGCGCCCCCAGCGGTCGGCGGTGCGCCCGCCGAGCAGCATCAGGCCGCCGAAGCACAGGATGTAGGAGGTCAGCACCCACTCGATGCCGGTGGCGGTGGCCTTCAGGTCGGACTGGATCGCGGGCAGCGCGAGGTTCACCACGGTGGTGTCGAGGAGCACCATGAACTGGGCGAGGGCGACGAAGACGAGCAGCCGCCATCGTCGTGGGTCGGGCGGGGTGTCGGTGCCCGGTCCGGCCGCGGACGCGGCGGCCGGTGCCTGGTCCTGGATACGGGGGGCGTTCTTCTCGGTGTTCATGGCTCCCTCTCGGGTGGGCCCGCCGCCCCCGGCCCCGCGGCCGGGAGCGGCGCAGTCCGGTCAGGCGGCAGTGGCCTCGATGTAGCTCAGGGCGTTGTAGATGGTCCGGTTCGGGTCAGTGATGGCGCGGCGGCCGTGCATGACCCGGGTGTTGTCGATGACAGCGGCGTCGCCGTCCTGCCATTCGAGGTTCTCGGTGATCCGTGCGGTCACCGACTCGACTTCGGCCAGCAGCTGTTCGGACAACTCGGTCCCGTCGGCGAAGGTGATCGTCGGCTTCTCGTAGTTGAAGGAGGGGCCGAGGATGCTGTTCGCGAACGAGCGCCGCTCGCCGAAGATCGTGGTCCCGGCAGCGGGGGTGCAGAAAGCGTAGCGGATGCCGCCGTCCGCCTCGGCCTGGATTTCGGTGCCGGGCAACTGGCTCGCCAGTGCGAGGAGTTCCTCCACCTTGATGTCCTCGGCGGGCTTGGTCTTGCCGAGCAGGTGGTGGGCCATGGCGCGCCACTGCTGCTCGCCGACGTAGCGGCTGTAGACGATGTCCTGGGCGGCGAAGGCCTCGCGGGCCCCGTCGCTGAGGGCGTCCCAGACGCGGTAGCCGTCGCAGACGGTGGTCTGGGAGCCGGAGGAGGCGGCCTTCTCGCAGAAGAACCAGGCGACGTGGGCGCGGAAGGGGCTGTTGCCGTTCTCGGTGTGCAGGCCGACCTCGGCGAATCCGGCGTCGACCTTCTGGGCGACCTCCGAGTAGAAGTCGCGGGCCGGGTCGAGGGTGGTGGAGGTGGAGGTGGCCTGCACCAGGGCGGTGAAGGAGTCCATGTCGGAGGGGGTGAATCCGCGCAGCAGCAGGAATCCCGCCTCGGCGAGCAGGCCGCGCAGGGCCTTGGGGTCGATGTCCGCGAGGCTGCCGCCCTCGACGGGTTCCACCAGCAGGCCGCTGCCGGTGCCGTAGGGCGTGGTTTTCACTGCGGTGCTCACTCCGGTACTCGCTGCGGTGCTCACTGCCGTGCTCATGCCTTCTCCTCGGTCGTGTCCCCGGCCGGGGCGCTCTGGTGCCCTCGCAGCACGTGGGTGCGGATGACGTCACGGCGCGGGCGCCCGGTGACGGTGAAGCAGGTGGCGTACTCGGGGTCGTCCTCGGACATGAGGTGGACGACGGCGGCGCGTTCGATGCCGGAGAGGCGTTCCTTGCCGAAGGCGTCGATGCGCTCGCGGGCGGTGTCCTGGTCGAGGCCGGCCTCGATGACGAAGAGGCCGTGCACCTGGTCGAGGCCGTCGGCGACGATGGCGGCCTCACGGATGAAGCCGATCTCGCGGTAGCGCGCTTCCACCCATTCGGGTGACACGTTGCGGCCGCTGGAGGTGATCACCATGCTCTTCTTGCGGCCGGTGATGCGCAGGTACCCGTCCTCGTCGATCTCGGCGAGGTCGCCGGTGTGCAGGCGTCCCTGGTCGTCGACGACCACGCTGGACGGGTCCTCGCGGGTGTACCCGGCGAAGAGCGAGGTGCTGCGGATGAGCAGCTCGCCGTCCTCGGCGAGTTCGGCCTGTACGTGGTCCAGGGGGCGCCCGACGGTGCCGAAGCGGACCTGGCCGGGGAAGTTCCAGGAGACCACCGAGGAGTTCTCGCTGAGTCCGTACCCCTCGTGGACGGTGACCCCGTAGGCGTCGAGGCGCTGGAGGATCTCCGCGGGGACGGGCGCGCCGCCACAGGCGATGAAGACGGAGCCCTCGTGGCCGAAGATCCGGCGGCGCCGCTCGGGGACGCTCTCGCCGGGCTGCTGGTCGCTGAGCGCGAGGAAGAGTCCGGCGACGGTGGGCGGTACGACGAGTGCGGTGGGGCGGGCCTGGCGCAGCAGGCTCAGCATCCGGGGCGCGGCGTCGGCGGCGGTGCCCACCAGCGCGGTGCCGGGCGGCAGGAAGGAGACCGAGCCGCCGGCCAGGAAGGGCATGTAGAGCCCGGCGACCTGTTCGATGAGCAGGCTCAGCGGGACGATCGAGAGGTAGCGCTCGAAGACGGCGGGTTCGGTGCGGGCCCGCAGGGAGGTCAGGAGCGCGTCCAGGCCGTGGCGGCGGATCTGGACGCCCTTGGGGGCGGAGGTGGTGCCCGAGGTGTGGATCACCTTGATGACCGCGTCCTCGGCGGGCACCGGCGGGCGGGCCGCTCCCCCGGCAGGGGTCTCGGCGAGCAGCGCCTTGATGTCGACGGCGGTCACCGGGCACGTGTCGGGAAGCACCTTGGATCCGGTGTTGGCCGGTCCGCTGTCGGCGGCCCAGCGGGCCAGCGCGCGGGTGCCGCCGTCGTCGACGTAGCAGAGGTCCGCGGTGTCGAGGAGGGAGGCGGCCTGTTCGGCGGCGAAGGCGGTGGGGACCGGGACTTCGACGGCGGCGGCGAAGAGGGCGGCGAGGTCGGCGACGACCCACTCGGGGGAGTTCTCGGCGAGCAGCCCGACCTTGGCGGGGCGGCCGTGCTCGGCGGCCCAGCGCTCCAGGTGTCCGGCGAGGACCAGGGCCGCGCCGATGATCTCGCGGTAGCTCCAGGTGGTGCCCGTACCGCCGTCGCCGGACAGGACGCGGACCATGACGGCGTCGCTGTCGGCCTGGTCCAGCAGGCCTTGGGCGAGGGAGACGGGCAGGGTGTCATGCGGCACGGGTCAGCACCTTCGCCTGCGGGCGGTTGCTGAGCAGCCGCATGTCGACGGATTCGAAGCAGTAGCGGCCGATGGCGGCGAGCAGCAGGGTGCTCTGGTCGACCGCCTTGGCGTAGCCGACCATGGGCCGGGTGTCGTAGTACGAGCCCCAGGAGGCGAGTTCCTCCGGCTCCAGCCGGTCGGGCGAGGCGTCCGCGAGCGGGTGGAAGACGCAGCCGAGGCGGGACATCAGCTCGGCGAGCCGGCCGGTCATCGTCATCACCGCGTACGGGCGGCCCAGGCAGGCCATGACCAGCGGGATCGACTTGATGATCTCGCCGCCGGCCGAGGCGCGGACGGAGGCGATGTTGCCGATCTGGAGGACCTGGTGGCGGCCGACGGGGTCGCCGACCTCGGCCGCGATGACCTCTTCGACCGGGGCGTCGAGGTAGCGCTCCAGCAGGACCGGCTCGTCCTCGGGGAAGGAGAGGCCCGCGCAGGCGAGGACCTGCTCCTGGCCGTTCTCGTCCTCCTCGAAGAAGGCGAGGAAGCCGTCGGGGTCGGGGTTGATGGTCGCCTGGTACTGCTTGGCGAACACCTCGCGGGCCATCTCCCTGGCGACCAGCCAGTCCGGGGTACCGCGCTCGGACAGCGTGATTCTCATGTGTGATGCGCCCCCTTACAGGGTCGAGTTACAGGGTCGAGTGGGCCGAGAGGACGGACCGGCTCACCGCCTGGACGCCGGGCGCGCGGCGCGTCACGGGCTGGGCCCGGACGGCGAGTTCCGCCGCGTGCAGGGCGCTGTTGATGGAGGTCTCGGCGAGGATGCCGGGGGCGGCGACCGCGTCGCCGATGAGGTAGACGCCGTCGCCGCGGTCGATGGCGGGACGGTCGCGCCAGCTCAGGCCGGGCAGGTCGAGGGCGCCGGTGCGGCCGCGGGAGACTCCCTCGCGGCGCCACTGGATGCGGTCTTGCCAGCCGGGGGTGGTGAGGTCGAAGAGCTTTTCGAGGCGCGCCAGGGCCTCGGCCTTCGACTCGCCCGGCCGGATGGGCATCTGGCCCTGGAAGAGGGCCTGTCCCTCGGGTGCGAGGGAGGGGTCGTGGTCGGAGTACTGGGAGGTGAAGCCGCCCTCGTCCATGTCGAAGGAGACGTTGCCGTCCTTCTTGGAGTGGGTGACGGCCATGTCGAGCAGGGCGGCGGTGCCGCTGGGCCAGTCGAGCGTGGGGTCGCCGAGCAGGCCGCGGGAGGCGGCGAGCGAGGTGGCGACGATGACCGGGCCGTCGGTGGGGAGTTCGGTGATCCGGGAGTTCTTCTCGATGACGACGCCGTGGGCCTTGGCCCGGCGTTCCATCCGGTCGATGACCCCGCCCCAGCCGCCGATGAAGTACCGGCTCGGGAGCGGGAAGCGGGGGGTGCCGACGCGCAGCAGCCGCTCCCAGACGAAGGCGGCGGAGAGCCGGCCGGGGTCGCCGTCGAAGAGGATCGGACCGAGGAAGCCGAGGGCTTCGTTGACGGTCTGCTGCTCGAAGCGCTCGCTGGCCCAGTCCTGGAAGGAGCGGTCGATGGGGACCTCGATGTCCCGGTGCATCCAGGTCATCTTCATGTAGCCGCCGGGCAGGGTCATGCGCAGTTTGCCCATGTGGCGAAAGCGCATCCGCGTCCACTCGTGGAAGGACAGGCGGACGTAGTTCCCGGCGAGGCCGCGCTGGAGCAGCCAGCTCCAGCAGGGGCCGTTGTCGAAGAAGGTGTGGGGGCCGTCGTTGGTGACGTAGGGCCCGGTGGCGGAGCGGGAGCGGCCGCCCAGGTGGGCGTGCGCCTCGTGGACGGTGACGCGGGCGCCCTGCTCGGCGGCGGATATCGCCGCGGTCAGGCCGGCGAGCCCGCCGCCGATGATCGTGATGTTCGCCATGGTTATCGCACTCACTCACCTTTGGGATTCGCGCACCTTGGGGATTCGCGCACCTCGCAGGTGCGCGGGCCGTTCCTCAGCCGTCGAGCGTGGCCATGGCGCCTGCGGGATAGCGGTCTCCCACCAGGCTGCCGTGGGGGGCGATCCGGTCGAGGGCCGCGAGGTCGTCGGCGCCGAGTGCGACGGCGGACGCGGCGATGTTCTCTTCCAAGTACGTGACCCGCTTGGTGCCGGGGATGGCCACGACGTCCTCGCCCTGGGCGAGCACCCAGGCCAGCGCGAGCTGGCCGGTGGTGATGCCCTTGGCGGCGGCGAGGGCTTCCAGCTGCTCGACGACGTGCAGGTTGGCGTCGAGGTTCTCCTTCTGGAAGCGCGGCGCCACCCGGCGGAAGTCGTGCTCGGCGAGGCCGTCGAGGGTGCGGATGCGGCCGGTGAGCAGGCCGCGGCCGAGCGGGCTGTAGCCGACGAAGCCGATGCCGAGTTCGCGGACGGTGTCGAGGACCCCGTTGGCCTCGACGTCGCGGGTGGCCAGGGAGTACTCGGTCTGTACGGCGCTCAGCGGGTGGACGGCGTGGGCGCGGCGGATGGTGGCGGCGGAGGCCTCGGAGATGCCGAGGTAGCCGACCTTTCCGGCGGCGACCAGGTCGGCCAGCGCGCCGAAGCTCTCCTCGACGGGCACGTCGGGGTCGACGCGGTGCAGGTAGTAGAGGTCGAGGCGGTCGGTGCCGAGCCGGCGCAGGCTGCCCTCGACGGTGGAACGGATGTATTCGGGGCGGCCGTTGAGCTTGCCGGTGATCTGCCCGGTGGGGCTGACCTCGTTGCCGACCTTGGAGGAGACGATGACCTCGTCCCGGCGGCCCGCGATGACCCGGGCGACGAACTCCTCGTTGGAGTGCGGTCCGTAGAAGTCCGCGGTGTCGAGGAGGTTCACGCCGAGTTCGAGGGCCCGGTGGGCCGTGCGCAGGGCCTCCTGGTCGTCGGCGGGGCCGTAGGCGAAGGTCATGCCCATGCATCCGAGCCCCTGCTCGGAGACCGCCAGCCCCTGGCTGCCGAGCTTTCGTTGCCGCATCATCCACGCCTTCCCCGGGTAGTTTTCATCCCTAGAAACTCTAGCAGTGATAGCTCTTGAGAACTAGCAATGAAAGAGTCAATACCTAAGCTAGACAACAGACCTGACGAAGCGTCAGATCAGTCAGCCGCCCGCCACCAGTTCGGAAGTGACCGACGACCAGCCGTGCCCCTGCTCGGCGGCCCCGCCCTCGGCCAGCGCCGCGTACGGATCGGCCCCGAAGACCTCGCCCGCCGCCCCGCGCAGCCACACGTCGAAGGCGTTGCCGGACTCCCGCAGCCGCTTCGCCGCCCCGGCCGGATCGCGCGCCTCCAGCTGGAGCACCACCACGGACCGGCCGCCCAACTCCTGTACCGCGAAGGACTCCTGGAGGATCCCGGCCCGGCGCCGGGAGGCCTCGTACGCGCGCAGCCGCTCACCGGACAGCTCGGCCTGTACGTCCTGCCACCGCGCCGCCCGCTCGGCGGGCAGCTCCAGCACCACGGTCGCCGGCTTCACCGTCCGCCGGGCCGCCGCCTTGGCCGCCCCGCGCGAGGCGGGGGCCAGGCGCCGCATGCCCAGCACCGAGAGCATGTTGGACTCCACGCCGATGCCCCAGCGCTCGGCGATCAGCCCGTTCTCCAGCAGCCGCCACACCACCACGCCCGTGAACTCGATGAACTGGCCGGTCGGCGGCATGCCCAGGAACTCGCCGGTGTGCGTGCCGCGCCAGGTGTTGTGGATGACCACGTGGTCCCCGGCGGCGCTCATGTCCTCGATGGTCACGTGCAGGTCGGGGAAGCCCTCGCGCAGACCCGCGATGGTGTACTTGACCCCCTCCAGCCCCTCCGGGGCGCCCGGCAGCGGCTGGTGGTCGATCATGTCGGGGCTGTAGATCCGGTCGACGATGGAGAAGTCGCCCCGGTTGACGAAGGTGTCGAAGACCGAGCGGATGGTCTTCTTGTTCCGCTCCTCGACGCTCTCCCCGACGCTCACTGCGGTACCGGTACCCACCTCGGTGCGCTCCGTCTCTTGTATCGACACGTCCATCCGTCCTTACGTCGCTTACGTCGTCACTTGGCGGGGGTCGGGGCGTCCCAGGTGAGTGTCAGCCCCGCGTACAGGTAGCGGCTGGCCTCGATCGCGAGCAGCAGGACGGTGTCCCCGGGCGTGATCCGGCCGTCCACCCAGCCCGCGTCCAGGGCGAGCGGCACCGCGGCGGAACCGGTGGCGCCCACATCGGTGAGGTTCTCCACGATGTTCTTGCTCAGGGTCGCCTGGTCCTCGGCGGAGAGCCCGGCGGTGCCGTACTCGCTGGCGAAGTACTCGGCGTTGCCCTCGGGCAGCACGCAGGCGTCGATCTCGTCGAGCGCGAGGCCCGAGCGGCGCAGCATGTCGTGGATGCCCTCGACGAAGACCCGCGGCCCGAACTTCGCGGTACCGGGGATGTCCAGGCTGATGTCCATCAGCCGCTTGCGCTGCTGCTGTTCGTGCAGCGGTGCGTCGGTCCCGCCGCCGGTGATCAGCATGCCGGGCTTGCGCGCCCCGCCCATCGACCGCGTGGCGAAGACCTGGCGGCTGCCCTCGTGCGCGGAGCCCTCCTCGCCGGCCTTGAGCACCAGAGCCCCGGCGCCGTCGCCGAAGGTGTAGACGGTGAGCCGGTCGCGCATCCGGACCTTGTACGGGTCCTTGCCGAGGAAGACCGGCGCGAGCAGCGGGGAGACCGCCTCCGAGCCGATGACCAGGGCGGTCTTGTACGTGCCGTCGGCGAGCTGGCGGCGGGCGATGTCCAGGGCCTGTACGGCGCCCACGCAGCCCGCGCGGACCTCGATGACCGCGCAGTTCTCCAGGCCGAGCTGCTCCTGGACGTAGGTCGCGGCGACCGGCAGCAGGTAGTCGGGGCTGGCCGTGGACATCACGATCAGCTCGACCTCGGACGCCTCCATGCCCGCCCGCTCCAGGGCCTGGCGGGCGGCCGCGGTGGCCATGGCGGAGGTGGAGGTGCGGTGGGCGCCGGTGGCCGGGTCGATCAGCCAGTGGCGGCGCTCGACCTGGATGCCCTCCAGGACGTCGTCCGGGAGCGGTCCGCAGATCTTGGCCAGGGCGTCGTTGTCGAGGGGGTCGCCGGGCAGGTGCGCGCCGGTGGCGAGGATCGATACATGGCGGTCACTTGTGGTGGACGCGGTGCTGGCTGACATGGTCAGTTCTCCGTTGCGGGACGCAGGACGAGGCTGATGTGGGTGCCGCCGAGGGAGGAGCTGTTGATGAGCACCGGCCCACTGGCCAGGCCGTTGTCCCAGCCGGTGAGGGCGAGCAGGGCCGCCAGCTGCGCGCCCGCGCCGACCGGCTCGCCCAGGATCCGCTTCGGGCTGTGCACGGGCGCCGCGTCGGCCACTCCCAGCCGGGCGGTGGCCAGGGTCTCGGGGGTGTCGGCCCGCTCCAGTCCGGCCGCGTTGGCCCAGATCCCGGCGAGTTCGCCCGGCTCCACCCCGGCGTGGGCCAGCGCCTCGCGCATGGCCCGTTCCACGCCCTCGCCCTCGGCGTCCCAGCGGCCGATGCCCTGGGCGTCCGAGGCGGTGCCGTGTCCGGCGAACTCGGCCAGCACCTTCGCGCCGCGGGCCCGGGCCGTGGACTCCCGCTCCAGCACCAGCGCGATGCCCGCCTCGGCCAGGGTGTACCCGGATCCGGCGAACAGCGGCAGCTTGCGGTAGGCGTCCAGGACGCCCGGCGAGAGGTCCTCGACCGCGGGGCACAGCACCGCGTCGGCGCGGTGCTGGAGCAGCAGGTCGTGGGCCACGGTCAGGGCGGAGGCCCCGGCCGCGTGCCCGGTGGTCACGGTGGAGGTGGGGCCCTTGGCGCCGACGTTCATGGCGACCTGGCCCGCGGCCGCGTTGAAGACGGTATTGGGGAAGACGGCCGGGCTGCCGTGCGAGGGGCAGCCGCCGAGCACCGGGAGCAGGAACTCCTCGATGCTGCGCATCGGGCCGAGGCCCGTGCCCAGCACCACGCCGACGCGCTCGTCGGCGGTCAGGCCCGCGTGCTCCAGGGCCTCCTTGCAGGAGGCCACGGCGAGCTGGCCGAGCCGGTCCATCCGGCGGGCGACGCGGCGGTCGATGTGCGCGTGCGGGTCGAAGTCGGCGCGGGCGACGCTCAGTCCGTCCTCGTCCACGCCCAGCGGGACGCCCTCGCTCCAGGCCCGCCACAGCGCGTCGGCGCCGTCACCGGCCGAGGTGATCGCGGCGAAGCCGGTGATCACGACCTTCTCGGTGGCGGGCGGGGCCGGGACGGTGAAGCGGTGCCCGGAGGGCCAGCCGAAGGCGACGCAGGCGTTGGCTCCGGCGAAGGCGAAGTTGTTGGACAGCGCGGCGTTCATGGCCAGCGAGCGCCCGGGGTCGGGCACCGCGTCCAGGCCGCACTTGGGGTCGACGCCGGTGAAGTTGGCGGTGGGCGGGGCGATCTGCTCGACCAGCGCCTTGACGGTGACGATGGCCTCGACCGCCCCCGCCGCGCCGAGCAGGTGGCCGATCATCGACTTGGAGCTGCTGAGCGCGGTCTTCTCGGCGGCCTCGCCGAAGGCGGCGCGGACCGCGTTGGACTCGGCGGAGTCGTTCTTGGGGGTGCCGGTGCCGTGCCCGTTGATGTAGCCGACGTCCTCCGGGGCGATGCCCGCGGAGGTCAGCGCGCCGCGGATCGCGCGCGCGGCGCCCTCGCCCTTGGGGTGCGGGGCGGTGGCGTGGTAGCCGTCGGCGGAGAGCCCGTAGCCGAGCACCTCGGCCAGGATGGGGGCGCCCGCGGCGCGCGCCACGGACTCCTCGGCGAGCACGAGCATGCCCGCGCCCTCGCCGAGCGAGAGGCCGTCGCGGTCCCGGGAGTAGGGCGCGGCGGGCTTGGTGGACAGGGACTGGAGGCTGGTGAAACCGGCGAAGGCGGTCTCGGTGAAGGCGTCGGAGCCGCCGACCAGCATGGCGTCGGCGCGGCCCGCGGCGATCGCCTCGGTGGCGTGGGCGATGGCGTGGGCGCCGGAGGCGCAGGCCGTGTTCACCGACAGGGAGGGGCCCTTGAGGCCGAAGGCGCTGCTGAGCGCCTCGGCTATGGCCTGCGGCGGGACCAGCAGGTAGTGCCGGCCGTCGTCCTCGGGGGCGGCGCCGTCCATCGCTCTGCGGGCGAGCAGTTCGGCGCTGCGCAGACCGCCGTTGCAGGAGCCGAAGGCGACGCCCCAGCGGTCGGCGGGCAGCGAGCCCAGGCCCGCCTGGTCCATCGCCTCCTCCGCCGCGAGGAGCGCGAAGTCGGCGGCGGGTTCGCGGACCTGCCCGCCGAAGGAGGCCAGGTAGTCGTAGGCGGGGCGGCGGTCGGTGGAGACCTCGCCGCCGAGTTCGGTGTCGTATCCCTCCATGGACATGCCGCGGACCGGGCCGATGGCCGTGTGTCCGGTGCGGATGCCCTCCCACAGCGCCTCGGCGCCGTCGCCCTGTGCGGTCACAGCGCCGACGCCGCAGATGACCACGGTGCGGGTGCGGCCCGGGCCGTCCGGCGGGGTGGTGTGGTCGTACACGTCGTCCGTCATGTCCGCGCTCCTTTCGGGTGTGCCGGTCATGAGACCCGCCTCAGCGCGACCGCCACCGCCTGGCCTTCCAGGCCGCGGGCGAGGGCGAGTGCGCTGTCGGGCCGTGTGTCGCGCGGGGTGAGCGGGACGTAGTCCAGGTCACACTCGGCGGCGGGGTTGTCCAGGTTCCGGGTCGCGGGGATGATCCCGGAGTCCAGGGTCAGTGCGGCCACGGCCGCGTTCAGTGCCCCGGCGCCGCCGACCAGGTGCCCGGTCTGCGGTTTGACACTGCTGATCTGCGCCGCCTTGGCGGACGTACCGAGCGCGTCGTGCAGGGCGATGGTCTCGCTGGCGTCGCCCTGGACGGTGGCGCAGCCGTGCGCGGCGATGTAGCTGCCGTCGGGGAAGATGCCGCCCGCGTCGGTCAGGGCGCGGCCGATGGCCCGGGACAGGCCGCGCGCCCGGGCCTGCGGACTGGGCGGTCGTACGCAGTCGTTGCCCGCGCCGAAGCCGGTGACCTCGGCGTAGCAGTGGGCGCCCCGGGCCAGCGCGTGTTCGCGCTCTTCCAGGACGAGCAGGGCGGCGCCCTCGCCGAAGACGGAGCCGGAGCGGTCCCGGTCGAAGGGCCGGAAGGCCGCGTCGCCGAGTTCGGGTCGGGTGGTCAGGACGCCGAGGCCGTCCATCTTGGACATCGCCCACCAGCCGGTGGCGTCGTCGTAGCCGCCGGCGACCACGATGTCGGCCTCGCCGCGGCGTACGGTGCGCATCGCGCGGCCGATGGCCATGGCGCCGGAGTCGGCGGTCCCGGCGAAGTAGGCGTTGGCGCCGCGGATCCCGTACTTCTCGGAGATGTGGAACCCGGCGGCGGGCTGGAGCCCCTCGACGAAGAAGAGGGGGGCGACCACCGAGGAGGCGTCCTGGCCCAGCTTGTACAGGTCGGGGGTGCCGTCCTCGGCGCGTACGGCCTGGAGCTGGGCGATGAGTTCGTCCATGCGCGGCATTTCCTTGTTGCTGCCCAGGAAGAGGCCGGCCCGGTGCCCGAGGTCCTTCTCGCCGTCGAGGCCCGCGTCCCGCAGCGCCAGGGTGGCGCCCGCGAGGGCGAGCTGGTCGCCGCGGCACAGCATCCGCAGGGTGCGGCGGCTGGCCCATTCGGTGGGCTGGAAATCGGGGATCTCGGCGCCGATGCCGGTCTTCAGCGGGGCCGGATCGTAGGCGCGCAGCGGCCCGATGGCGCTGCGGCCCTCCAGCAGGGCCTCCCAGGTCTGTGCGGCGCCCTGGCCGATCCCGGTCATCAGGCCGATGCCGGTCACCATCACGCGCCGCCTGTTGTCGCTCATGCTGTGCCCTCCCAGGGCTTCTCGGCGCTCACGAGGGTGAGGACGCGAGCGGCGGCGACCACACGGCCCTCGACCTTGGCGGTGGCCCTGACATCGGTGCTGTCCTCGGTGCGGCCGATCACCTCGACGGTGATCTCGACCTGGTCGCCGGGTCCGACGAAGTGCTTGAAGCGGACCCCGCGCACGCCCTTCAGGCGCCAGTCGGTGCCGCTGCCCGCCACGGCCTTGCCGAGGGTGGCCATGGACTCCAGGAGCAGGACGCCCGGCAGGATGGGGTGGCGGGGGAAGTGGTGGTCGAAGGCGGGCAGGGTGGCCGGCACGTTGCGGATGCCGACGCCCCGTTCACCCGGTACGAGTTCCACCACGCGGTCGAAGCCGGGGACGACGGGGGTGGCGAGCGAGGTGGTCACGCGTCCTCCCGCGGGGCGCCGATGACGAGGGCGGTGTTGCTGCCGCCGAAGGCGAAGGCGTTGATGAGTGCGGCGCCGACCGGCATCGGGCGCGCGGTGTGCGGTACGTAGTCCAGGTCGAGGCCGCGGTCGGGTTCGTCGAGGTTGACCGTCGGGGACACCAGGGAGTGCCGCATCGCGTTGACCGCGGCGAGGACGCCCAGGCCCAGGCTGGCCGAGGTCAGGTGCCCGGACATCGACTTGGGGGCGCTGACCACGATGCGCTGCGCGTCCGTACCGAACACCTTCTTGATGGCGACCGTCTCGGACTGGTCGTTGCCGTGGGTGCTGGTGCCGTGCGCGACGACGTAGTCGATCCCGCCGGTGCCGAGGCCGGATTCGGCGATGGCGCCCTCCATGGCCTGGATGGCGCCGGAGCCGTCCGGCGGGGAGTCGGTGATCCGCCAGGCGTTGAGGGTGGAGCCGTAGCCGAGGATCTCGGCGAGGATCGTGGCGCCGCGCTCGCGGGCGCTGTCCAGGTCCTCCAGGATCACGGCGACGGCGCCCTCGCCGATGACGAAGCCGGAGCGGTCCGCGGCGAAGGGCCGCGAGGCGTGCGTCGGGTCGTCGTTGTAGCGGTCGGTGAGCGCGCCCAGCAGGCTGAAGCCGAGCAGGTCGAGCCAGGTGGTCAGCGAGTCGTAGCCGCCCGCGACCATCATCTTGGCGTCGCCCTCCTGGATGGCGCGGAACGCCTCCCCGATGGCGTGCCCGGATCCGGCGCAGGCGGTGGAGATGCCCATCATCGGGCCGGTGCCGCCGACCATCCGGGCCATCGCGGCCAGCGGGACGTTCTGGTCGTCGGTCAGGGTGACCGCCGGGGGCTGGCAGATGAAGGCGTCCTGCTGACCGGTGGTGGCCCGCAGGTGCCCGATGTCGAGGAGGGCCTGGAGTTCGGGGCGGCCGACGCTGGCGCCCATGGCGACCCCGCGCTCGTCGGCGGCGTACACCTCTTCGGAGACCTGGTCGATGCCCGCGTCGCGGACCGCCTCCCAGGCGGCGGCGACGCCGAACTGGCCGACCCGCGAGAGGTGCTTGCGGCCCACGTGCGCCGGAATGGCCTTGGCCGCGTCGAAGTCCTTGACCTCGGCGGCGATGCGCACCGGGAAGCCGGTGGCGTCGAAGGTGGTCAGCGCCCCGATGCCGCTGCGCCCGCTCGCGAGGCCCTCCCAGGTGGTCCCGGCGTCATTGCCGAGGGGGGTGACCGCCCCGATTCCCGTGATGGCCACGCGCTTGTAGTCGCTCGTACCGCTCATCCCACCGGCCCTCCGCCCTGTAGCTGTCGCGCCATGCGCGCCGTGTTCGCCGGGTCGTCGAGCCGCTCGGCGTCGATGAGCGCGCACAGGATGCCGCTCGCGTCCAGGACGGTCTCGCCGTCCACGGTGACCGTGCCGTCGAGGATCGCGGCCTCGTCGGTCATCGATTCGATCCTGGCCTCCATGCGGAGCACCTCACCGGGCCGTACCGCGCGGCTCGCGGTGGCGTCGCCGACGGCGAGGAGCGCGGCGCGCAGCGTGTGGTCGGTGCTGAGCATGATCAGCCAGGTGGCCGACTGGCACAGGGCCTCCAGGGCGAGCCCGAAGGGCATCGCGGGGCCGCCGCCGGTGTGCTGCCAGTAGTCCTCGTCGACGGAGGTGACCTTGCGAGCGGTGATGTGCTCGCGGGGAGTCCAGGATTCGATCCTGTCGATCAGATGGAATCGCATCGTCGTCTCTTCTTCCGGTCCTTTCGATCCTCGCGGTCCGTTACGGACGGCCGATGCCGAGCTGGGCGGAGAACCCGCCGTCGACGCAGAGCAGTTCGCCGGTGGTGTAGCCGGAGTCGGGGCCCGCCAGGAACACGGCGGCCGCGGCGACCTCCTCGACGGTGGCGAAGCGGCGCAGCGGGATCTGCTTCTTGATGGACTTGCCGCCGTCCTTCTCCATCACCTCGCCCACCAGTTCGGTCGGGGTGAAGCCCGCCAGGACCGCGTTGACCCGGACGCCGAAGCGCGCGAACTCGATGGCGGCGGCGCGGGTGAAGGAGTTCAGCGCGCCCTTGGAGGCCGAGTAGTTGGACTGGCCGATCCAGCCGGTCTCGCCCATGGCCGAGGAGATGTTGACGATGGTGGCGTTGCCCGCCGTCATGAACTGCTCGCTGACGGCGTGGGTGCAGTGGTAGGCCCCGCCGAAGTTGACCTTCATGACGTTCCACCAGGCGTCGGGCTTCGACTGGTAGATCAGCCCGTCGTCGCTGATGCCCGCGTTGTTGACCAGGATGTCCAGGGCGCCCAGCTGCCGGACGGCCTCCGCGACCAGGCGGGCCGCGTCCTGCGGATCGGAGACGTCGGCGCCGATCGCCACGGCCCGCCCGCCCGCCGCCTCGATCTCCTCGACGACCGCCAGGGCTTCCTCCTGGCGCGAGCGGTAGTTGACTGCGACGGCCGCCCCCTGTTCGGCCAGGGCCAGGGCGATGGCCCGGCCGATGCCGCGCGAGGCACCGGTGACCAGGGCGGTGCGGTCCTTCAGCTTCATCTGTCTCTTCCCGTTTCTGCTGCGAGGCGGGCGGCCTGGTGTCTGGAGGGGGAGGGAGGCGGGAGGGAGCGGCAGGGGGCTCCGGGGCACCGTCGGCCCGGAGCCCCCTGCCGGTCCCGCGCTACGCGGCGGCGGCCGCCGCGTGGGCGCGCTCGGTCAGCAGGTCGGTCAGGTTCTGGACGGTGAACAGGCCCAGCACGCCCTCGGCCGTCAGCGGCTCGCTGAGCTGGCTGCGGTTGAACTGCGGCAGGACCTTCTCCAGGTGGGTCAGACCGGTGTCGTTGACGACCTCGTTCTCGTCGCCGAACTCCTCGTCCGGGATGCCGCCCTGGAGCAGGTTGGCGATGTCGGCCACGGTGATCTTCACCTTGGTGGCGCGCTCCACGCGGAAGAGGATGTCGAGCAGGTCGATCGACTCGGCGCCCAGCTGACCGAGCAGGGTCGCCTCGGGCACGGCCTCGGCCTCGTCGATGCCGAGCGCGTCGGCGATGGCGGCCTGGACCGCGGAGAGGTAGTCGGTCGAAGTGGTGGCAAGGGTTTCGGGCACCGTGGGCTGCCTTTCGAGAGGGTTGGCAAGAACGGGGTGGGAAGGCGTGCGGGTCGGGCCGGAGGTCAGGCAGCGGCCGCGGTGGCGGGCTCCGGCCTCAGGTCGCGCAGCAGGGTGGTGATGCGGCGCGCGTCGTTGGTGCTGCGGACGGGCGCGTCGGGCCGGGCGCGGCCGGCGAAGCCGCTGAGCACCCGGCCGGGACCGGCCTCCAGGTAGCCGCCCACGCCGAGCGCGGACGCCGTCTCCAGTACGCCGACCCAGCGCACGGGTCCGGCCAGCTGACGGCGCAGCAGGTCACGGGCGTGGGCTCCGTCGCGGACGACCGTGGCGGTCACCGAGCTGACGACGGGCACCCGGGGCGCGTGGAACGTGGCCCGCTCCAGCGCCGCGGCGAACTCGTCCTCGATGGCGCTCATCAGGGAACAGTGGAAGGGGGCGGAGACCTTGAGCTGCACGGCGCGCTCCGCGCCGGCCTCCAGGGCGAGCCGGGCCGCCTCGGCGACCGCCGCGCTCTGCCCGGAGATCACCGTCTGGCCCGCCTCGTTGTAGTTGGCGACCTCGACCACCCCGAGCGGGGCGGCCGCCGCGCAGACCTCCTCGATCCGCGCCGGGTCCAGCCCCATCAGCGCGGTCATCGCGCCGGAGACCGTCCGCGAGACCCCGGCCATGAGCTGCCCGCGGATGCGCACCAGGCGCAGCGCGTCGTCCGCGTCCAGCACCCCGGCGGCGATCAGCGCCGTGTACTCGCCCAGGCTGTGCCCGGCCACCGCACCCGGTGTGAAGCCGGTCTCGGCGCGCAGGATCTCGTACACGGCGAGGCTGGTGGCGACGATGGCGGGCTGGGCGATCTCGGTCGGGGCCAGCGCCTCTTCGGGAGCCGTGGTGCACAGCTCGGTCAGCGGCAGGCCCGTGGCCTCCTCTGCCCGGGCCAGGACGCGTCCGGCCGTGCGGGGGTGTTCGCGAAGGAGATGCCCCGCCATGGCCGCGCGCTGCGAGCCCTGTCCGGGAAACATCGTGAATAGGTTGTCGATCATCCCCGTTCCTACCTCACTGACTTGTGGCCGATAGGTCATCGAGCCGTCGGCGACCGGTTTTCGACTCTGTGAATCTGGCACCCTGTTCTGGCGCATTCCTCGAATTGACCTCGACTGCCGCCGAAGGACCCGCCGAAGGGACCGCCCAAGGGGCCGCCATTGACGGGGAAAGCACACCGCCACAAACTGGCCGACATGGCGGCGACATGGCGAGGATGAGCGCGCAGGAACGGCGTACGAGCGTTATCCGGGCGGCGATGCTCGAATTCGCCCGGGGCGGCTACGACGGCACCTCGACCGCGGACATCGCCCGGCGCGCGGGGGTGTCCCAGCCGTACCTGTTCCGGCTCTTCCCCGGCAAGCGGGCGATCTTCCTGGCGGCGGCGACCCGCTGCGTCGCCGACACGGCGGCCCTGTTCGCCGGGGCCGCGCGGGGGCTGACGGGCCGCGAGGCGCTGCGCGCGATGTCGAACGCCTACACCCGGGTCCTCGTCAAGGAGCCGGACCGGCTCCGGCTCCAGATGCAGGTGTACGTGGCGGTGGCGGCCGCGGAAGCCGCGGGCGACGCCGCCTTCGGCGAGGCGGTGCGGGCGGAGTGGCTGAAGGTGTGGGAGGCGGTCGAGGCCCCGCTCGGCGGGGCCGACCCGGCCGGGACGACCACGTTCATGGCGTACGGAATGCTGGTCAACGTGCTGGTCTGCATGGGCTTCCCGGCGGGCCACCCGCTGTGGTCCCGGCTGCCGGTGGACGCGGCCGCCGGACGCGCGCTGCCCGGGTGACGCGGCCATGGGCCGCCCACCCGGGCTCGGCGGTACACGGGGATCTTCCGGGCGTACGGTCCTACTCCGCGCCGGGGGCGGAGCTGGCCGCCGGGGTCCGGTCCGGGGCGGCGGGGGCGCGGTGGCGCCCGGTCTGCCTGGCCCAGCGGGTCCCGTAGGCGACCTGGTCCTTCTCCGCGGCGGCGAAGGCCTTGGTGTTCCAGTTCTTGCGCATGAACGCCTCCCGCACCTTGATCAGCAGCGGGTTCTTCACCGAGCCCATCTGCCCGATCCGCCAGGCGATGTTCTGCAGCGGCGCGGTGCGCTGCTGGCGCTCGCTCTCGTAGCGGCGCAGCGCCGAGACCGGGTCGCTGCCCGCCCCGGCGAGGTGCTCGGCGAGCACGAGGGCGTCCTCCAGGGCCTGGCAGGCGCCCTGGCCGATGTTGAAGGTGATGGGGTGCGCGGCGTCACCGAGGAGGGTGACCCGGCCCTGGCCCCACTGGCGTTCGGGCTTGCGGCCCTCGACGTCACCGCGCAGGATCCACTCCTCGGGGGTGGCCCGCAGGATGTCCGCGACGGGCCCGCCCCAGCCCGCGTGGCGGCGCAGCAGCATGTCCCGTACGCCGGGCAGGTCGCGGCCGCCGGGCGCGCCGTTGGCCACGCTCATCCAGTGGACCAGGCCGGGGGCGACGTCGTAGTAGGTGAAGCGGGTGCCCGGCCCGAACATGGCGTTGAAGGTGCCCGGGGGGATGTCGGCGTGCTCCATCTGGGCCCGGCCGCGCCAGGCGATGTAGCCGCTGTAGCGGTTCTGCGCGGGGCCGAACATGGCGTCCCGGACGGCTCCGTGGATGCCGTCGGCGCCGATCAGCAGGTCGCCGCGCTCGGTGGTGCCGTCGGCGAAACGGACGGTGACCCCCTCGCGGTCCTGGTCGAAGCCGACCACGTGGGCGCCGGTGCGCACCACGTCGCCCGTCAGCGCGTCGCGCAGGATGCCGTGCAGGACGGACCGTTCGACGGCGATGGTGGGCGCGCCGTAGCGGGCGACGAAGTCGCCCACCGGCCAGGCGCCGAGGACCTCTCCGCGCCAGGTGCTGAAGTGGGCGGTCTCCTGCGCGGGGGCGATCTCCAGGACCTCTTCGGCGACGCCGAGGTAGTCCAGCGCGAGGACGCCGTTGGTCCAGATGTGCAGACCGGCCCCGCCGTCGCGCAGTTCCTCGGCCCGTTCCAGGACGAGGGGTTCGAAACCGCGCTGCTGGAGGGCGAGGGCCGCGGCGAGGCCGCCGATCCCTCCGCCGGCGATGAGTATGCGACGGGCATGTCCTATGGCCATCTTGTGTGCTCTCCTCGTGGCTGCCCGGGCCGGTCCGGGACCGGTCATGAACTCCCTGGCGGACTAGTGGAGTTGTCAACGCTAGCATTCCAAGCATCGAACTTGATAGTCTCAGCAGAACATCTAGCGTCGCTACAAAGGTGGTTGTGATGGAAGTCCTCCTGCAAACGCTGGCCGTGATCGCCACCATGGCCAACGCGGTGGTCTACGGCACCGACGTCTTCGGCGCACTCGTCCAGCGCCCGGCCCTCGCCCACGTCGACGACGCGACCCTCACCAGCGTCATGGGCCAGACCCACCGCTTCGGGGACGCCCGGATGGTCGTCCCCGGCGTCTCGGGCCTGGTCTCCACGGTGGCCACCGCCGGGCTGGCGGGCTTCGAGGGCAAGCCCGTGCCCTCCATCGCCGCGGGCGTCTCGGCCCTGGCCCTGGTCATCTGGCTGGCGATCTACAACAAGGTGAGCGTGCCGGTGAACAAGGCGCTCACCAGCGCGGCCCTGGAGTGCAAGGTCGCCCCCGACGCCCGCGGCCTGCAGCGCACCTGGGACAGCGTCATCAACGTCCGGGTGCTGCTCCAGGCGGTGGCCCTCGGCGCGATGTGCGTGGTCCTCTCCACCACCTGAGTGGCGCGCGGACGACACGGCGAAGGGGGCCCACCCGCCGGTGGGCCCCCTCAGCCGTGCTCCGTTTGAACTCCTACTGGAGGGCGATGTTGCCGAGGATGTCCGCGTCCGAGCTGTCGTCCATTCCCTCGGTGACCTCGCCGACGGCGCCCGGCGCCACTTCCGGCTCGGAACCCGTCACGTTCTTCTTCTTGCTCGCCACGATGATGTCTCCTTCAGACGCGGAACACGCAGGAATACCCTCTAGAGATTCGCCAGCCCCGCCCAACCTCGTCAAGCCATAATTCCCCCGCCCCAGCGGAATTCGAGGACCCCTCCAGGAAATTGCGGAAAAGTACCATGGGACCGGGATCCGACACGGGGAGACGCCCATCATGACCACCGCCCCGCACACTCCCGCCGCCGATGTGCTCGCCGAACTCACCGCGGTACTGGCGGGGATGACCGGCGCCGAGGTGCACTCCGTCGACGCCGAGCGGCCCTTCGCCTTCCTGGGGATCGACTCCCTGCTCAGTGCGCAGTTCGTCGCCGCGCTCGGCGCCCGCTACGGCATCCGGCTGCCCAGCGACGCGCTGTACGAGCACCGGACCCCGGCGGCGCTGGCCCGGCACATCGCCGGGCGCCTGCACGCGCCCTCCGCCCCGGCGCCGTCCGCCGCCACGACCTCCTGGTCCCCGCTGCGGCCCGTACGGGACCCGGCCGCGGTCGCCGTGGCCGCCGACCCCGCCGGCCTGACCCTGGTGCTGCGCGACCAGCTCGCGCGGATCCTGCGCTGCGCCCCCGAGGCCATCGACCCCGGGACCCCCTTCACGATGCTGGGCCTGGATTCCATCCTGGCGGCGGAGTTCGTCGCGGGCATCAACCAGACCTGGGACCTCACCGAACAGACCGCCCTGCTCTACGAACACCCCGACCTCGCCGCGATGGCCGCGTACGTCACCTCCCGCGTCACCGGCACCCCCGCGGTCCCCCCGGCGCCCGCCGCGCCGACGCCACCCGCCGCGCAGGGCCCGGGCCTCGACCTCGAAGCCCTGCTGGACGCGGTACGGGACGACGTACTCAGCATCGACGAAGCCGCCGCCCTGCTCGCCGCCCGCTGACCCCGCGACGGGGGCGCTGCCGGGTCCACCGCCCCGGGGCACCTCCCGCGGAGCCATCGCGCCCCGCACCCAGGGCCGGTCGGGCCCGCCCCTCCCCCTCCCGGGCGACGGATTCCACTTCCGCACGGCCCGGAACGACCGCCCGGACACCACCAGGCCGGAGACGAAAGGCACGCCAGGAGATGGAAGACCGGGAGATCCTGAGGCGGTTCAAGAGCGGCACCCTGGAGCGCCGACGCGCGGTGGCCCTGCTGACGGCCGACCCGACCGCCACCGCTCCCCCGGAGCCCCTCCCCGCCACCCCACCCACGGCCCCGCGGCCCCCCGCCCCCTGCGCGGTCATCGCCCTCCAGGGCCACTTCCCCCAAGCCGTGGACCTCACCGCGTTCTGGCACCTGTCCCTGTCCCCCACCACGCCCCCGGCCCAGCCCATGTCCGACCCCGTCCCGGCGGCCACCACACCCCCGGCCCAGCCCGGCCCCGGCACCGGCCCGGCGTACGCCAGGCCCACGGACCAGCCCGGCCCTGGCCCTGCCGTCGTCACGACCACGGACCAGCGCGGCCCCGGCCTTGCGTACGCCAGACCCGCGGACCAGCCCGGCCCTGGCACCCTCCCCGGCCCCACGTCCCCCACGCCCCCGGCCCGATACTGGCCCGATCCCCCGGCCCAGACCGCGGCCCGAGCGGAACCGACCGCAAACCACCCCGGCACCGACCCGGCGTACCCCACGCCCACGGACCAGCCCGCCCCCGGCCCCGACCCGGCGGCCGCCCCGGCCGCGGCCGAGCCCGGCCCCGGCACCGCCCCGGTGTACGCCAGGCCCGCGGACCCGCCCGGCCCCGGCACCGTGCCCGCCAGGGCCGCTGACGGAACCCCGGCCGAGGCCCCGAGCCCGGCGGTAGCGGCCGCAGGCCAAGCCACGGCCACAGGCCGCCCCGCGCCCCGCCCGGGCCCGCCCGCAACGGGCCCAAGCCTGGCCGCCGCAGGCCGCGTTACGGCCACAGGCACCCCCCGCCTCACCCCGGTCCGTACCCCGGGCGCAGGCCCGAGCACGGGCATCGGCCCCACCGAAGCCCCGGGCCCAAGCCTGGCCGCAGGCCCAGGCACGGCCCCGGGCACGGCCCCGGGCGTGAGCCCGGGTGCGGCTCCGGGCGTGGCCCCGGGCGTGAGCCCAGGCGCGGCCCCGGGCGCGGCCCCGGGCGTGAGCCCGGGTGCGGCCCCGGGTGCGGCCCCGGGCGTGGGCCCGGGTGCAGGCCCGAACGCAGGCCCCGGCACGGGCATTGGCCCCGCCACAGCCCCAGGCGCAAGCCTGACCGCAGGCCCAGGCGCGGCTCCGGGCGCAAGCCCGGGTGCAGGCCCCGACACGGGCACGGGCCCCACCGCAGCCCCGGGCGCAAGCCCGGCCGCAGGCCCAGGCGCAACCCCGGGCACGGCCCCGGGCGCGAGCCCGAACTCGCCCGCCGCACCCGCCGCACCCGCCGCAGCCACCGGCACGGGCACGGCCCCGGACGTCCACCCGGGCGCGCCCGGCGCCGACACCGCCCCCACGGGAACCCCCGGACCGGGAACGGCCGAAACCCCGGCCTCGGTACGGGCCATGGCCGCCTGGGCCACGCCCCCGGACCGGAATACGCCCCCGGCCGCAGGCCCGGCCCCGGGCCACGAACCCGCCACCGTCCCCGGCCAGGGGAACACACCGGGTACCGCTCCGATCCCGGACCAGAACCCCCGCCTCCTCAACGGAGTAGCCGCCTTCGACCCCGACCTCTTCGGCCTGGACCCCGCCACCGCCGCCGCGCTCGATCCGCAGGAGCGGCTGCTGTTGGAGAGCGCCCGGCAGGTGCTGGAGGGCGCCGGTTACGCCGGGGCCCGCCTCGACGCCCTCGGCTCCCCCGACGGCGCCACCGCGTCCCGCAGCGTCGGCGTCTTCACCGCCGTCACCTCCCACGACTACTCCCTGCTGGCCCCCGCGGGGACCCCGTACGGCGACCCCGCCGGGCGGCTCTCCCGGCTGCTGGACCTGCGCGGCCCCAGCCAGAGCGTGGACACCGGCGCCTCCTCCTTCCTGACCGCCGTGCACCACGCGCTGGCCGCCCTGCGCGCGGGCGAGTGCGCGGCCGCCCTCGTCGGCGCCGCCGAACTGCGCCTGCACCCCGGCCGCCTGCGCCCCGGTGACGGCGAGGGGGTCGCCGCCGTCCTGCTGCGCCCGCTGTCCGCCGCCCGCGCGGACGGAGACCGGGTTCAGGCCGTGGTCCTGTCCAGCGCGGTCGGCCACCCGGGTCGCGGTCCGCACGCCCCGCTGCGGGAGCGCCTCGCCCAACGGGCCCTGGCCACCGCCCGGATCCCCGCCGCCGCCGTCGCCCTGACCGAGGACTCCCGCAGCGCGGCGCGCTCCGTGGGCCGGGCCGGGGCCGCGACCGGCGCGGCCGCGCTCGCCCGGGCCGTCTTGCAGCTGCGCCACGCCACCCTGCTCCCGGACCCGGCGCGCTCCGGCGGCCGGGCCCAGCCCGCCCCCTGGCCGGCCGGTGCGCCCCGCCGCGCCCTGGTCGGCGTACACGAGGACGGCGAGCCGCAGGCCGTCCTCGTCCTGGCGGAGGCCCCGGCCCCGGCACCCGCCCCGGAACAACCCGCCCCGGAGCCCGGCGGCGGCCCCCGCCTGGTGCTGCTGTCGGCGCCCACCCCCGCGCACCTCACCGCCACCGCCGGGCGGCTCGCCCGCTGGCTGACCTCCCCCGCCGGGGCCGCCCGCGGCGCGGTCTGCGATCTGGACGCGGTGGCGGGCGAACTGCGCTCCGGCCGGGCCCCGATGGACTGCCGCCTCGCCGTCGTCGCCACCGACGTGCCGGAGCTGGCGAGCGCCCTGGCCGCCTTCGCCGCGCCCGGCGGGCTCCCGGAGGCGGACGGCCTCCCGTACGCGCCCCCCGTCCGCAGCGCGGACCTCCGCACCGCGCACGCCCGTGACCCGCTGCTGCTGGGCGATCTCGGCGAGACCCGCGCGTACGTCGACGCCCTCTGGCGGGGCGACCGGCTGGAGCAGCTGACCCGGCTGTGGCTGGCCGGGGTCGACGTCCTGGTCACCGACACGGCACCCGGCGCCGGCCCGCGGCCCGTCCTCGACCTGCCGACGACCGCGTCCCGCCCCCGCCCCTTCTGGCTGCCCGCCCCGCCGGATACGGCCCGCGCCGAGCGGGGAGACCTCGCATGAACGCCGCCACGACGGTGAACGCCGCGACGGTGACCAGCGCCACGACGGCAACCAGCGCCCCGCGAGCGCCCGGCGGCACCAACCGGCAGCAACTGGTCGAGGCGGCCGCCGCCCAGGGCCCCACCGCCGAGGCGGTCACCCTGTGGCTGTGCCCCAACGACGAGGTCAGTCCGGCCCTGGCCAGTCTGCTGGCCGGGCACTGGCTGGACGCCCACGAGCACAAGACCGCGGGCAAGTTCCTCTTCGAGCGGGACCGCAGCCAGTACCTGATCGCCCACACGCTGGTGCGCCGCGCCCTGTCCCTGGAGGCGGGCCTGTCCGAGGCCGAGCTGGTCATCTGGCGCTCCGCCCGCGGGCGGCCGTTCCTGCGGCCCTCCCCCGACGCCCTGCCGCGCGGCGGCGCCCAGCTGGACTTCAACCTCTCGCACGCGGGCGGCTACAACCTGCTCGGCATCGTGCGCCACCAGCGCATCGGCGTGGACGTGGAGCGGATGGACGACCGCGACGCCCAGGCCATCACCACCATCGTGCGCACCTTCGCGCCCGAGGAGCGCGACTGGGTGGACACCCTGCCCCCGGGGCGCGAGCGCGACCGGCGCGCGCTGCGCGTGTGGACGCTCAAGGAGGCGTACTCCAAGGCCCGCGGCCTGGGTCTCGGACTGCCCTTCGACAGCTTCGTGTTCACGATGGACGACGAGCGCGGTGTGCGCGCCTTCGCCCCGCCGGAGGACGACACGGCCCGCCCCTGGTGGTTCATCGAGCTGGAGCCGGTCCCCGGCGTCCTGGTCGCCGTCGCGGTCCCCGCCGACCCCGGGCAGGACGCGGTGATCCAGCTGAACCACGGCTTCCCGTGGAGCCGCAGCGCCCCCCAGAGTTTTCCGCTCCCGGATCCGGTCGGCGGAATCCAGGCATCCGTTCCCGCGTGACACCCCGGACAGCCCCCGAACACCCCCGGAACACTCCTCGAATCCTTTACCGATAATTTGGAAACATTCGCGGATCTTCTCGCGCCCCGGAAAGTTGATCTATATCTCTCCAGCTTTCCCCGGACATCCGCCCGTAACATCATCCAGCCCGCCCTGACCTGCAAAGAGGCTGAATCCATCCCGTACTGATGGGACGCCATGGAAAGGCGCTCAAGGACCACTACAGGAAATAGAGAAAGACCTGTGGCCCCCGCTAGCGTGCCTGGAGCGGGGGCGGATTTCTGCCCACCGGATGGAAAAGACAAGGAACTCGACGAGTACGGAGGAGACCGTGAGGATTCAGGTTCTGGGTCCGTTGAGTGCCGAGGTCAACGGGGGATCCATCGTTCCGACCGCGGGTAAACCACGGCAGGTTCTGTCACTGCTCGCGCTCTATCCGGGGCGCGTCATGCCGGTCCCCACCCTCATGGAGGAGATCTGGGGGACCCAGCCGCCGCAGAGCGCGCTGACCACCCTCCAGACGTACATCCTCCAGTTACGCAGACGCCTGGGCACCGCGATGGGCCCCGACGCGCCCGGTGGCGCCAAAGAGGTACTGGCCACCCGGCACGGCGGCTACCTGCTGCAGATCCCCGAAGAGAGCGTCGACGTACACGATTACGAGCGCCTGATCCGCGAGGGCCAGACGGCCTTCGAGACGGGCGACAGCCAGGTCTCGGCGGCCCGCTTCAAGGCCGCGCTGGACCTGTGGCGCGGACCGGCCCTGGTCGACGTACGCGTGGGACCGATCCTCGACATCGAGGTGATGCGCCTGGAGGAGAGCCGGCTCGTCACCGTGGAACGGCGGATCGACGCCGACCTGCGCCTCGGCCGGCACGCCGAACTCATCGCCGAACTCACCGAACTGACCGCGCGCCACCCCCAGCACGAGGGACTGCACTCCCAGGTGATGGTCGCGCTCTACCGCTCGGGCCGACAGGCCTCGGCACTGGAGGTGTACCGCAAGCTGCGCATGCGGCTGATCGAGGACCTGGGCGTGGAGCCCTCCCCGCAGTTGCAGCGCCTGCACCAGGCGATGCTGTCCGTGGACCCGCAGCTCGACGTCTTCGCGGGCCCCCGGCACACCTCGACCTTCGACCTCTTCGCCGCCTGAGGACCCGCCCCGGGCCGGTACGCGCACCTCCTGGCCGGTACGCGCGTACCCCCGGGGCGGCTCCGCCACCCGTGCCGGGCCTCTCGAAGGCCTCTCCAGCCCCGGTCCAGCCGGGGCGCGGACAGTGATGGGTCATCACCGGCCCGCCGCTTGGGGTGCCGTTCGGAGCCAGGAGGTCGCACGTGCCCATCCTGAGGTACCTGGAGAACCCGCTCGACGACCTGCTGCGGCGGGCCGCGGCGCGCGGGGGTGACGCACCGGCCGTCACCACCGCCCGTACCACCCTCACCTTCGCCGCAATCGACCGGGAAGCAGACCGGATCGCGCACGTCGTACGCCGCCTCGCGTCCCGGCCCGGCGCCGTGGTCGCGGCGGCCGCGAACCTGGACGCGGTGTTCCCCGCCGTCTACTACGGCACGATCCGCAGCGGCCACCTGCTGGCCCTCGTCGATCCGCTGACCGGTCCGGCCGCCCTGCACGAGATCCTCACCACGGCCGGAGCCGAGATCGCCTTCGTGCCCACGGCCCTCGCCGAGCTGCTGGTCAAGATGGAGGACCAGCTGCCGCACCTGCGCACGATCGTGGTGACGGACGCGGTCGGCGAAGTGGCCCCCGGCTCGTCCCTGGCACTGTCCACGGTGCTTGCGTCCGCGCCGCACACCCCACTGCGGACCGGCCCCCCGATCGACGTGGACTCCGTGGCCTGCCTCCACTTCACCCCGCACACGAGCCCGCACACGGGGTCGCCGGGCATGGCATGGCGAGCGATCCGTTTCAGCCACCGCAACCTCATCGCGGGCGCCGCCCAAACGGCCATCGCCCAGAACCTGGACTCCGGTTCGGTCATCGTGAACCACTTGCCCCTCTACCATCCCGCCCACCTCAACGCCGCCGTGCACGCGGGCGCCTGGCAGGTGCTGTGCGCCGATCCGGCGCCCTGGGCCGGGATCGCGCTCGCCGCGCGGGTGGGCGCGGACCACTACCACGGGCTCGCGAGCCGGCTGACCCGGCTGGCCGCCGACCGCCGCTTCGCACCCGGACACCCGGACCTGCCCGGCCCGCACCTGCGCGCGGTGCTCTCCGGCGGCACCCCGCTGGAACCGGCGACCGCGCGGCGGCTGCGCGACGTCCTGGGCGCGCCCGTCCTGCAGGGGTACGGCCTGAGCGAGGTGTGCACCCTCTCCCACCACCAGGTGCCCGGCTCCCGGCCGGACCTCGGCGCGGTCGGCGTCCCGCTGCCGGGCACCGAGTGCCGGGTGGTCGCGCCCGCCGGGCGGGAGCCGGTCGCGGTGTGGTCGACGGGCGAGGTGGAGATCCGCGGTCCGCAGCTGACCGCGGGCTGCGGGGCGGACGGCTGGCTCTCCACGGGCGACGTGGGCTATCTCGACGAGGACGGCGGACTGTACGTCGTCGACCGCCTCGGCTCCGTCTTCACCTGCGACGACGTCCTCATCGCGCCGTCCCTGATCGAACGGGTCATCGCCGAGGACCCCCGGGTCGCGGAGTGCGTCGTGGCCGACTGGCCCGACCCAGCACGCGGCGCCCTGGTCTGGGCAGGCATCGTCCTACGCCCGGGTGTCCCGACCCACACCCCCTTGCTCCTCCTCGACACCCTGGACTCGATAGCGGAACAGGCCAACGCCCGCCTCTCCTCAGGAGAACGCATCCGTCGCCTGGAAGCCCTGGACACCATCCCCCGCACCCCCACCGGCACCCCCGCCCGCCACCACATCCGCACCCGCCTCCAAGCCCTCTCCACCGCCGAAACCACCACCTGACCCCCCGCCGCGCCCCCAGAGGGGGACAGCCGACCGACAAGGGCGCGCAACCCCAGCCCCGCCGGCGTTTGAGGCGCCCCCAGAGGGCCAGCCGACCCAACGGGGCGCACCCACCCCACCCCCACCGAGGCCATTCCAGCCCCGCCGGCGTTTGAGGCGCCCCCAGAGGGCCAGCCGACCCAACGGGGCGCACCCACCCCACCCTCGCCGAGGCCATTCCAGCCCCGCCGGCGTTTGAGGCGCCCCCGGAGGGCCAGCCGACCGGCGCCACCGATCCGGCCCCCGCCCCCGCCCCCGAGACCAGGCCCGCCAGGGCTACCGACTGGGCTACCGACTGGGCGTCGAGGCCGACGCCGAGGCCTCCACCGGGGCCAGCGCCCGCACAAGCGCCTCCGCCGAAGCCTCCGCATCCGCGACCCCCGTCATCACCACCGTCACCGCCAAGTCCCGCCCCGGCTCCCGGACCAGCGCCTCCCCCAGCCCCTGCGCCGCCCCCGCCCCGGGCCCGCACCCGCACAGGAACACCCGCCGCCCGGGGACGGGCACAAGCAAGCCATCCAGTTCCGGCGGAACCGAAACCGCCCCCGCCCCCGGAAGCCCCGGCAGCCACAGCACGACCACCCTCCCCACCCCCCGATACCGCCGCGCGAACACCTCGTACGCCCCCGCAACCACCCCCGGCACCGCCACCAGGCAGATCACATCCGCCGAAGCCCCACCCGCCCGCAGGGTCCGCAGCACGACCCGCCGGACCGGCGGCGGGTCCGGAGCCACGGCCGGGACCTCGACATGGGCCAGCAGCGACAGCGCCTGCCCCACCGTCGTCCCCGGATCCCGCATCTGCGCCAGCGCCCGCAACAGGCTCACGCACTGCCCGAGCGCCGCCGACGCGTCCTCGTCGGCCAGACTCGCCCGGTCGTACACCGCGCTGAGCGCCAGCGCCCCGCCCCGCTCGTGCCGCGCGTTCAGCGTGATCGGCAGGCTGGTCCCGCCGCCCGCGGGCCGCGGCTCGTCCACCTCGATCCCCTGTCCCTCCAGTTCGGCCCGTACGCCCGGCGGGAGTTCGGGCCAGTGGTCGAAGGACACGACGGTGTCGGTGAGCGGCGGCTCGCCGTCACCGCGCCCGATCCACGCCCGGATCCGGTCGCCGGACACCCACGGGTACGCGGCCAGGTCGAGCAGCGCGTCCCGCACCTGCTGGAGCAGCTCGGCCAGCGGGGCCGCCGGGTCCACGCGCACCGTCATCGGCAGCGGGTGCCCGAGCACGCCGGGTATCCCCGCGGCTCCGGGCAGCGCGATGTCCCGGGGCCCAAGCTGCACCCCGAAGCTCACCCGCAGCGGGCCGCCGGTCCCCGCCGCCCGGTACAGCAGCAGCGCCCACACCACGTGCAGGGCGCTGCTCTCCCCGGCCCCCCGGGCCGCGGCCCAGGAGCGCAGCCCGGAGCTGTACGGCTCGACGAGCCGCCTGCGCAGCCGCCCCGCCCCGCTCTGGCGGGTGTCGGCGCCCCGGCGGCCCACCGCGGTCGCGGCGTGCCGCGGGGGTCCGGTCCGCGTCCACAGTTCGCGCGCGCCCTCGCTGCTCTGCCGGGCCAGCCAGCGGGCGTGGTCGCGCAGGTCGGGGCGGCGCTCCCCGCCGGGCAGCACCCCGCCGGCCAGGTAGGCCCGGTAGAACTCGCGCAGCAGCAGGTGCACCCCGCGCTCGTCGAGCAGCGCCCGGTGGTAGGTCAGCAGGACGCGTACGGGCGCCCCCGGCCGCCCGTGCAGCAGGGTGAGCCGCAGCAGCGGCGGCCGGTCCAGCGCGAAGCCGTGCAGCCGGTCGGCCGCGAGGAGCCCGGGCCAGTCGGCCTCGCCGTGCGCGCGGTGGACGATGTCGACGTCGGCGCGCGGGTGCAGTACGAGCCTGGCCACCGCCGTCCAGTCGAAGGCGGCCCGCAGCACCGCTTCCCGGTCGGCCACCGACTGCCAGGCCGCGGCGAAGCGCGCCCGTTCCAGCGGGCCGGACCAGGTCCAGTGCAGTTGCTCGATGTGCCGGTCGGGGCCGCTCTGCCGGGTGACCGCCTCCCAGAGCAGTTCCCGCTGGTGGCCGACCAGTTCGAGCGGCTCCCCGGCCGCCCGGTGCGGACCGAGCAGGTCGGCGAGCAACTCGGGCCCCGGCCCGCCACCCGCACCAGCACCCGCACCCGCACCCACGCCCGCACCCGCACCCGCACCCGGAACCAGCCGCAGCGTGTGCCGCCCCGGCCCGTGGCACTCCAGCGTGACCTGGAACTCCCGGTGCCGCCCGGCGATCCGGGCAGCGAACAGTTCGGCGTCCGCGTCGTCGCGCAGCCCGCGCACGCCGAAGACGAGGGGGGCTCCGGCCACCGGCCGCCCCGCCTCGCGCACCACGACGAGGACCGGCCCCGGGCCCCGGGGGCCCGACGTGCCGGTCATCCCTGGCCCGTACTTCCCCCGGCCGCCACCGGGAGCTGGGGGAAACCCGGGCTATCCGTCCTGACCGGCACGACGGCCCCCGACCCGGACACGGCGCGGCCCGCGCGCGGCCGCAGGCCGCGCTCCGGCGAGTTCCCTTGCCTTCACGGCGTACGCCTTCCCTTGGCCCGGCCGGAGGTTACCGGTCCAAAAAGCGTAGTAGGCCCAGCGGTTCGGGGCCCCTTTCCTCAAGCGGACCTGCACCGCTCCGCGAACCGGCGTCGACCGGCGGCGCGGTCTCCGGCACAGACTTCGGCGCCGAGCCCGCCCGTACCCGCCGGTGCGCCTCGCTGACGAGATAGCGGTCCTGGACGAGATGCGTGGCGAAGCTCCACCGCCCGCCCGCGTCATCGCCCGGCACGACCTGCGGCGCACCGGCCCCGTCCCCGGAACCCGCCCCGGCCCCGTACGCGAACCCGAACCCGGCGAAGCTCCGCCGCATCCCGTGCCCGAGCGCCTTCGTGTACGCCTCCTTCAAGGTCCACATGCGCAACAGCCGCACCCGGCGCTCCTCTTCGGGCAGCGCGGCCAGCTCCGCGTCCTCCGCCGGGGTGCACACGTGCTCGCGCAGCAGCTCGAAGGAGATCTGCCGCCCCACCGGCTCCGCGTCCACCCCGATCGGCCCGGTCCGGCTCACCCCGACCACGATCAGCTCGTCGGTGTGCGCCAGGCTCACCTCCAGCTCGCCGCCGAGCCCGCGCAGGACGGGCCGCCCGCCGGGCCGGTAGCCGAGGTCGAGGGCGCCCACGGGTACGTTCAGCGCGCTCGCGGCGGTGTACTTCATCACCAGCCGGGACACCGCGAACCGCATCCGCCCGGCCGCCGTCGGCCCCTGCCGGTAGCGCGGCCAGTCGTGCCCGAGCAGCGGCCGCAGCCCCGGATCCAGCAGCGCGGCCGTCAGCCACTGGCCCCAGGTGGTGCAGACGACCGCCCGGCCGTCGTCGTCGAGCCGGTCGCCCAGCTCGTCCCACGGCCCGTCGGGCCCGGCGACCGCCAGCGGCGCGGGCCCCGGCCCGTAGCCGGGCGCCGCCGCGCTCACCACAGCACCCGGGTCGCGTAGAGGTCGCAGTCGACCCCGAGCCGGTCGCGGCCGTCCAGCTCCGCCCACACCCGCTGCTGCGCCTCGATCTCCGCGGGCCCGGCCGGGCCGCCCGGACCGATGCCGAGCCGGGCCGCGATCCGCGAGGCCGCGAGCAGCGACCAGTGTTCGCCGCCCAGGAACGGGACCCGCCCGGCGGCGGCCCCCTGCACTCCCAGCACGGCGCCCGCCAGCAGCAGCATGGCCTGCCGGTCGGCCAGCGCCCGTACCGCCGGATCGGCGCGGCCCGCGTGCGCGGCGGCCAGGCACGGTCCGTGCAGCGCGCGCTGCTCGCTCACCAGCCGTCCCGCCACCCGGGCGAGCGCGGCGGTGACCGCCTCGCCGCCCGCGACGGCGGTGGAGAGCCGGGCCGCGGCGCCGGTGAGCACGCCGACGAGGGTGTCGTCGCCCTCCGGCGCCGGGGGCACGCTCCGGGCGGGCATGGCCTCGCCGAGCCGGAACAGCACGGCGCCCGTGGTGTCCGCCCGGCGCTCGAAGGCGAGGGCCAGCGAGGGCAGTTCGCGCACCACGTCCGTCTGGTAGGCGGACACGTCCGCCGGACCGGACCCGGCCCGGGACACGTCCGTGGCCAGCTTGGCCACCATCAGCCGCTCCAGCGAGCCGGCCGGACGCCCGCATTCACCGAGTACGAGGTCCACCTCGTCCAGCACCCCGCCCACCACCTGCGCCGTCACGTACCCGACGGCCGCGCGCACGGCCCGCCCGCTGCCCTGCGGCAGCGCACTCGCCCGCAGCCCCACCGCCACCAGGCTCTCGCAGGCCAGCAGCTCGGCGAAGGCGGCGGCCAGCGGTCCGCGCCACTGCCGGATCGCGGGCTCGGTCCGGCCCCGCTCGGCGACCATCCGCACCGCCGCGCGCAGCACCGTACCCGTGGTGGCGATCAGCGCCGCCGGGCCGAGCAGCGCGGCGAACTCCCCGGCCCGCGCGGGCACCGGCTCCTCCCGTTCCAGGGCGGCGATCAGCGCCCGCGCGCCGTGCGCGTACCCGAGCGCCAGGTCCCGGCGGAACAGTGGGCGCAGCACGCGCACGAGGTCGTCGGCGGCGGTGTAGCGGCCGCCGTGCGCCGCCGGTACCAGCTCGGCCCGCACGGCGGCTTCGACGGCGGTGCGCTGCACCCCGCCCCGGCCGCCGGTGCCTTCGCGCAGGCCGTGGAACCCGTACGGATTGCCCTCGTCGTAGGGATCGGAGAGCAGCGCCTCCAGCCGCACCGCCCGCAGCGCGACGTCCACGGTGGGCGCGAGGGCCGCGTAGGGGTGGGCGAGCGCGAAGTGCCGCGTCCGCGGCGGCCGTTCGGCGGCCTCCTGGGCGACCGGCTCGGCCTCCGGAAGGACGACCTCGCGCTCCTGCACGGGACCGGACCGGGTGAGGGCCATCGAACTGCTCCTGTTCATCGGCGAGGTCGTCATAGGGGAACGGTCAACGGGGGAACGGTGAAGCGGTGTCGGGACCTGTCATCGCAACCTGCGTACGGCGCTCTGCGCGTGCCACTTGGCCAGCCCCAGCACCTCTTCGGAGGCCCGCCCCAGCCACGCGCGCACGTACCGGCGGGCCTCCGCGAGGCTCGTCCCCTCTCCCAGCACCCGCTCGACGGCCTCCTCGTTCAGCATCACCTGCTGCGCACAGACCACCCGGACCCCGTCCTCGTCCGGCACCAGGGACCATTCGCCGCTGTGCGCGGCGATCAGTTCGGGGGTGACCAGCTCCTTGTGGACGATCCGCGCGGCCGAGGGGAAACACAGCCGCACCGCCCGCGTGGAGACCGTCCGCCCGCCGGGCGCGGCGCAGGTGTCCAGGACGGCGACCTGCACGCCCGGCACGTCCTCGATGACGCTGGACCACTCCACGTGCGGGACGGATTCGCTCCAGTCCCCGATCCGGTAGAGGAAGTCGTAGACCAGCTCGGCCGGGCCCTGGACGTGCACGCTGTCCTCGAAGGAGAGCAGCAGCCGGTCCATCCGCTCCCAGCGTTCGGCGGCCTCCTTGAGGTGCGCGAGCTGCGCGTCCAGCTCCGCCTGCCACTCCCGCTGGCTGCGTTCGCTCTCGGCGGCGGGCAACCCCACCAGGGTGCGCCGTTGGACCAGGGTCACCAGTGACTCCGTATCGCCCTTCGGTTCGACCGTCCAGGTCCCGGACACGGGCACGCCCAGGCGGGCGGTGTCCTCCTGCTCGAAGTCGACCGCGCGGGCGTGGGGGCGCAGCACGCGCCGGAGGTGGAAGGACCGGACCCGGTCCCCGGCCACGTCCCAGAGCCGCAGGCGTTCGTGCTCGCCGTCGAAGTCCATCCGTTCGACGTGCACGGGGGAGGGCAGCAGGAGGGGCCAGCGCACGGCGTCGGCCAGCAGTCCGTAGACCACGCCGGCCGGGGCGGCCACCCACGCCGTCTGCTCGCTCGCGTGCACACGCTGCGACGACATGAATGCCCCTTTCACCTCTGCGGGTGCCCTCCAGAGTGCACGGCCCCGCTCGAACCTCCCTCAAGCCCGGCGGCACGACCCCTCAGGCGGAAGACCGGCTGCTCTCGGCCAGGGCGTCCGCGAGCATCCGCCAGATCTCGGCGGCCAGGTCGATGTTGGCGTCCTCCTGGGCCTGCTGGGCCAGGGTGCGCAGGCCCTGGATGCCGGCCGGGTCGCCGCCGAGTATCAGCAGCTGGTGGCGGAGCATCTCCAGCCGGACCTGGTCGCGGTACGTCATCCTCGGCGCGTCCCCGGCCAGTTCGCCGAGGAGGGCGCGCGCGTCGTCGTAGCGGGCGGTGGCGAAGGCCAGATCGGCCTTGAGCGCGGTCAGGTCCTGACGCAGCGCGGGGGTGCCGACGAAGGCGAGGGCGGCCTCCGCCTCGGCGGCCCGCCGCTGCGCCTGTTCGGGGTCGGCGGGCAGCCGTTGCAGGTGCAGCCGGGCGGCGGCGAGGCGCAGACGGAGCCACAGCACCAGGTCTTCCTGGCTGCTGAAACGTTCCAGGGCTTCCTCCAAACAGGCCTGCGCACCGGCGTAATCGCCCTGCCGCATCCGTACGGCGGCGGCCGTCCACATGGCCTCCGCCCACAGCGCGTCCGTACGTCCCTCCACCAGCGCGGTCAGTTCGTCGGCGTGCGTCCGGGCCTCGCCGATGCGGCCCGCCTCCGCCTGTACGGAGATCAGCGCCAGCAGGGCGGTGGCCCGGTCCTCCACGCCCAGTTCCTCACCGAGCGCGAGGCGGTGGGCCTCGACGGCCGCGTCGAGGGCCGGGGTGATGTCACCGAGGGAGCGCAGGCAGCGGGCGAGCCGGGTCAGCCCGCGCACGCGCAGCTCGGTGACGCCGACCTCGTCGCCGAGCGCGACGAGCCGGGTGAGCCGCTCGCGCTCGCCCGCGTGGTCACCCTGGAGCCGGTCGGCCTGCGCGAGCAGCCACAGGGCCTGCCAGCGCAGTACGGGACTCTCGTGCGCCTCGGCGGCCAGCGCCTGGCGCAGTTCCTCGATGGCGTCACTGGATCCGGTGGACGCGGCAAGGGTGAGCGCATGGGCCAGCGACCCGGTAACAGGCTCCTCAAAGTCAGCAGCCTCGATCCCGAGCCGCCCCGCAAGATAGTTGACAGCCCGTTCGGTGGGCTGCCGGGCACCGGACTCCAGCCGGGACAGATAGCCGGTGGACATGCCCTCCCCCGCGAGCGCGGTCTGGGACAGGCCCCGGGCCATCCTCAACTTCTTCAGGCGGTGTCCGAACGCGGGCTGTCGCAGCATGAGCATCCCTGGGGTGATCGGGGCAGGAGAGTCGCCGGGAGAACCGCACCGAGCGTAGGCCGCCTGGCAACACGCGGGCAAACCTTTGCCACAGCCAGTCGGCTTCTCTCATCCCCATCTCAAGCGCTCCTCGACCGGATCGAGGCAGACTCTCCAGAACCCGGCCCCGCACCTGGCCGGGACCTGCTCTTTTCCGACGCCTGGGGGTCGACGATGAGGCCATCGGTGTGCGCACCACGCGCGGCCGTCCCGGCTGCCGCCTTTCCGCACATCGGAGACGACCCCCTCGACCCACCCCAAGACGTCCAGTCGGACGAAGACATAGGCTGGCCCAAACACTGACCCCAGCCGACAGCCCACCACCAGGCCGCACCAAACCCACCCCGCAGCCGACCGCCTGGCCACGCAAAATCCACCCCGCAGCCCACCTCGAGGCCACACCAAATCCGCCCCGCAGGGGACCGCCTGGCCACGCCAAGTCCGGCCCGCAGGGGACCGCCTGGCCACGCCAAATCCACCCCGCAGGGAACCTGCAGGCCGCACCAAATTCAGCCCCGCCGGCGTTTGAGGCGCCGCCGGAGGCACCACAACCCGCGCAGCACCCCCACCGCAGCCCACCACTCAGCCACACCAAGTCCAGCCTCGCGGGCCACCTCCAGCCCACGCCACATCCGCCCGCAGGCAACCTCCAGGCCGCACCAAAATCAGCCCCGCCGGCGTTTGAGGCGCCGCCGGAGGCACCCCAGCCCGCGCAGCACCCCCCATCGCACCCACCTCACCCAGCCCAAACCCCCCGCCCCGCCGGAGCCCCCCTCCCCCGCGAAACACGGCCCACCCCCAGCGGAGCCACCGCCCCCGCCAACTCCGCCTCCGTCAGCTCGGTCCCACCCCCCGCCGTGTACCCGTCCGGCCGGACCAGGAGCCAACCCCCCGCGGCCAGCGCCAGCGCCCCCCGCACACGCCCCCCAGGATCCGCCAGCGCCCGCGGCCCCACCCCGGACCTCGCCCCCACCCCCGCCCCCGCCCCAGTTCCCCCGCCCGCCCCGGAAATCGCCCGCACCGACAACCACCCCGCATACCGCCCCGCAGCCTCCCGCGCCACCTCCACCGCCTCACCGGTGCCCTCCGGTACGTACAGCAACGACCACCGCACGTCCCGCAGTTCCCCCCGGATCCCCTCCGCGACGACCCGCCGACCGCCCCCGAGCCCGCCGGGCCGCCCCCCGTACGCCTGCCCGAGCCCCGACATGTCGCCGAGCACCTTCCGCTGGATGGCCCGGTGCAGCAGCCCGGTGCCGCGTACGACACCCATGACGGCCGGCAACGCCGCCCCCGCCATCGCGTTCGTGACCTGCGCCAGCACCCCCGTCCGCTGCGCCGCCCCGAGGAGCGCCCGCGCCACCGGCACCCGTTCCTCCTCGTACGTACGGAGCAACTCCCGCCCCGTCCAGCCCTGTTCGACCATGGCCAGCTTCCAGGCCAGGTTGTACGCGTCCTGCACCCCGGTGTTGAGACCCTGCCCGGACGCGGGCCCGTACACATGCGCCGCGTCCCCGGCGACGAAGCACCGGCCCTCGCCCATCCGCGTGGCCACCGCCCCCCGGAAGGTGTGCACGGCGCTCCAGAGCGGCACGCCCACCCTGACCTCGCGCCCCAGCCCGGCCGACAGCTTCTCGGACAGCCGCAGTTCCACCGGCCGCCCGTCCCGGACCGCATCGGCGGGCGCGGAGTCCAGCAGCCGCCAGTGTCCGGCGCGCCGATGAGGAATCATCAACAACGCCTGCCCCCCGGTGTGCACCCAGTGCACACTGTCCTGCACAAGCCCACCAGCAGCCCCACCAGCAATCCCACCCACCACCGCATCCGCCATCTCCCACGTCTCGACGCCCCCCTCCACACCCGGCAGCCGCAGCCGGGCCCGGACCGTGCTGTCCGCTCCGTCGCAGCCGACCAGCCAGGGCACGGCGCAGACCTCCCGCCGCCCGCCGAGATGCTCCAGGTGCGCCCGTACGCCGTCTTCGTCCTGGTCCAGGGACGTCAGCCGCACGCCCCACTCCACCCGGACCCCGAGCCGCGCCACCGCCCTGCGCAGGACGGCCTCGGTACGGGCCTGCTCGATGAGCACGGTGTACGGGTACCGGGTGGGCGTCGAGCCGTAGTCGGCGTCGAGCCGGACCGGCCGACCACCCCCCGCGGTCATCGTGAACGCCCGGTTGCGGCGCCCCTGTTCCAGTACGGGGCCCACCACACCCATCTGGTCGAAAACCTCCAGCGTCCGCGGATGCAGCGTGACGGCCCCGCCCCCACGGCCACCACTCACGCGCCCCGGCACACCGCCCCCGCGCCCACCACCCACACGCCCCGGCCCACCACCCGCGTCGACCACCCGGACCCGCAGACCCCTGCGGGCCAGTTCGTGCGCGGCGGTCAGCCCGGCCGGCCCGGCCCCGACGATCAGTACCCGTGCGCCCGTCCCGCTGCTCCGCGGCATGGCGCCGCCCCCTCCCCGTGGGCCGTCAGGCCGCCCCCGTGGGTACGGCGGCGCGGCGTTCACGGCGTTCCATCCTCGGCGGCGCCGCTCGCGACCCCCCGGACACCCACTGGACAGCCGCTGGACAGCCACCGGACAGCCACCGGTGATCGCCGGCACGGGGATGTGATCCCATGATCATATGAAGACGACCACGAGGACCCTCCATCTGTTCTGCTCCGCCGCCCCGCCCGTCTTCGACGTGGCCCATGTGATCGAGGACGCGCAGGCCCGCGGCTGGGACGTGTGCCTGGGCCTGACGCCCACCGCCGCGCACTGGGTGGCCGGGAGCCTCGACGGACTGGCGGCGCTGACCGGGCACGCCGTGCGCTGGCAGTACAAGCTGCCCGGCGAGCCGGACGTGTGGCCCGCCGCGGACGCCCTGCTCTTCGCCCCGGCCACCTTCAACTCGGTCAACGCCTGGGCCCTCGGCCTCACCGACCGGTTCGTGGCCGGTTCGGCCGCCGAGGCGACCGGCATGGGGACGCCCGTCGTGGCGATGCCCTGCGTGAACAGCGCCCTGGCCGCCCACCCGCAGTTCGACCAGAGCGTGGCCGTCCTGCGGGGGGCGGGCGTCGAATTCCTCTACGGGGAGGGCGGCTTCGTCCCCGGCCCGGCGGGCCCGGACGCCCCCGCCCACTTCCCGTGGGCCGCGGCCCTGGACGCCGTGGACCGCCGCGTCGCCACCCCGGGCGGCGCGGCCTGAGGCCGACGGCCCGGCGGGCCCCCGTACCGCCTGCCCCCCCCAAGACGTACCGCCTACTCCCCGGTCGTACCGTCGATCTACTCCCCGGTCGTGCCGTCGATCGCCTCGCGCAGCAGATCGGCGTGCCCGTTGTGCCGGGCGTACTCCTCGATCATGTGGGTCAGGACGTAGTGCAGGGAGTAGGTCTCGTCGATGCGCCGCTCCTCGTCCACGTACCGGCCGGTGACGTCGAGGGACTCGGCCGCGTCGACGATCGCCCGGGACAGCCCGCAGGTCCATTCCCACTTCTCGAAGGCTTCGGCCGGGTCCGCGTCCTCGACCTCCCACTCCGTCCACCGCCCGGCGGCGTCGCGCGGCCAGTACCCGCGCACGTCCTCGCCGTTGATGACGTTGCGGAACCACCCCCGCTCGACCTCGGCCAGATGACGGACGAGCCCGAGCAGCGTGAGCCCGGTGGTCGGGAGCGCCTTGCTGCGCAGCTGTCCGGCCGTCAGGCCCGCGCACTTCATCATCAGGGTGTCGCGCTGGTACTGGAGGATGCTGGTGAGCGTGGCGCGTTCGTCGCCCACCTGGACCGGAAGGGTTCGCTGTTCGTCGAGCATCGGGTGATCATGCCCGCTACGCGATGGCGCCCGCCGGGATTTCCACCTGCTGGACGCCCGCCCGTACGCCCGCCCCGGCCCCCGCCTCCACGCCCGCCGGGACGGCCCGTCGCCGCCCGCGCTGCCCGGGCACCAGCCCCGGCACCAGACCGGCCACCGAACCCCCCGCCGAACCGGACATCAGCCCGGACGCCAGCCCGGCCGACGGGGCGAACGGCAGCCCCGGCACCGCCCCCGGCACCAGGACCTGCCCGGCCCCCGCCCCCGCCCCCCACCCGGAAGGCCGCACGGGCCACACGGACGGCACGGGCCCCACGTACGGCAGGGACGTTACGGACGACACGGACCGTACGGACGACACGGGCCGTACGGTCCTCACCTCGGCAACGACATCCCCCTCCGGCGCCACCCCACCCCGCGCCCGGTACCACCCGGCGGCCGCCCCGAGCCGTCCCAGCGGCCCGGGTCCGGGGTCGATCCCGCCCAGCTCCCAGGCCGTGTCGCTGCGGTACCACATGTCCCCGGCGAGCAGGGAGAACTGGCGCTCGCTCACCCACCCGGCCCGCTCCCGCAGCCCCGCCAGGCAGTCCTCCCACGTCAGCGAACCGCCCGCCTCCGGCGCGTGCGGCAGCACCCCGTACTCCGCCAGCGCCCCCATCAGCGCCCCGTTGCGCACCGGTTCGGGGTGTCCGGCGTGCAGCACCCCACCCGGCAGCGCCCGCGGGGTCACCGCGAGCGCGGCCAGCAAACGTGCCAGGTCCATGACATCCACGAACGAGGCGAGCCCGCTCCCCCCGGCCCAGCGCGCGGGCACCCGCCGGAAGGCGTCCACCAGCGCCGGCACGGCCCAGCGGTCCCCGTAACCGGTCACCAGCGGAGCCCGCAGCACCGTTCCGCCCGCCGCGAGCACCGAAGCCTCCCCGGCCAGCCGGCTGCGGCTGGCGGCCGAGACGGGCGCGGGCTCCAACTCGCCCGCCCCCTCGCCCCGGTGCGGCCCGGGCCCGTAGACGGCACAGGTGGACAGGTGAACGATGCGCTCCACCCCGGCCCGGCGCGCCTCCGCCACCAGGGCCGACGTACCGCGGACGTTGACGTCGTCGCAGCGCCGCTCGTCCCCGCCGACGTACGAGGCGAGCGAGAGCAGGACCGAGGCCCCGTCGCACAGCCCGCGCAGCGAACCGGGATCGCCCAGGTCCCCGCGCACCCCGCCCGCGCACGCCCGCCCGCCCGGCACACGGCCCTCCCGGGAGAGGACCCGGACGGACCGTCCCTCACCCACCAGCCTGCGCACCACCGCCGAGCCCACGAACCCGGTCCCCCCACTGATCACGATCATCACGCCACCCCCGGCTGACTGCGCTACAGAAAAAAAGAGAACGCCCTTTATGTTATGAGGGCGTTCCCTGTTCGCGCAGACGTTCGGCCGAGTTGGCATATACCTACTCGGCCACCTCAGCCACTCCACCCACCTCGGCCACCGCGGCCGCCCGCTCCCGGAAGAACGCACGCACGTCCCCCACCAGCAACTCCGGCACCTCCATCGCGGCGAAGTGCCCGCCCCTGTCGAAGGAGGTCCACCGCACGATGTTGTCCGTCCGCGCCGCGACATGGCGCAGCGGAATGAAGTTGTCCCGCGGGAAGTCGGCGAGGGCGGTCGGCGTCGCCGACGGCTCCGGGGGCGCGCCGTGGTGGTCCGCGTGCGCCCGCTCGTAGTAGATGCGCGCCGCCGAACCGGCCGTTCCGGTCAGCCAGTAGAGCATCACGTTGGTCAGCACCTGGTCCCGGTCCACCGGGCACCGCGGATCCGTCCACTCCACGAACTTCTCGCCGATCCAGGCCAGCAGCCCCACCGGCGAATCGTTCAGCCCGTACGCCAGGGTCTGCGGCCGGGTCGCCTGGATGTCGGCGTACCCCTGCCGTTCCCGCGCCCACACCCGGTAGCGCTCCCAGGAGGCCACCGTCCGCTCCCGCTCGGCCGGGCTCAGCGGGGCGAGTTCCGCCTCCTGCGGCGCGGTCACGGCGCCCCCGCCGGGCAGCAGGTTCAGGTGGACGCCGATCACCCGCTCGGGCCGGATCCGGCCCAGCTCCCGGGAGACGGCGGCTCCCCAGTCACCGCCCTGGACCCCGTACGCCGGGTACCCGAGCCGCTCCATCAGCTCGGCGAACGCCCGCGCGACCCGCTTGAACTCCCACCCGGCCTCGGTCGTGGGCCCGGACAGCCCGAAGCCGGGAATGCCCGGCAGCACCAGGTGGAACGCGTCCCGCGGATCCCCGCCGTGCGCCCGCGGATCGGTGAGCGGCTCGGCGACCCGCTGGAACTCGACGATCGACCCCGGCCAGCCGTGGGTCATCAGCAGCGGCGTCGCGTCCGGCTCGGGCGAGCGGATGTGGGCGAAGTGCACCCGCGCCCCGTCGATGACGGTGGTGAACTGCGGCCATTCGTTCAGCCGCGCCTCGGCCGCCCGCCAGTCGTAGCCGTGGCGCCAGTGTCCGGCCAGCTCCCGCAGGTGATCGACCGGAACGCCGTAGTCCCAGCCCACACCCGGCAGTTCGGAGGGCCACCGGGTCCGGTCGAGCCGCTCCGCGAGGTCGTCCAGTTCCCGCTGCGGCACGTCCAGCCGGAAGGGCCGCAGCCCGGCCCCGCCCACCCCGACCTCAAGATCACTGTCCATGCACGGGAATGCTAACCGCCCCCGGCATCCACCCCCCTCAGGCGGCGTACAGATCGAAGGTCGACCCCCGCTTCGGCCCCGCGGCCACGTCCAGCGCCGGATCCACCGTCAGCATCGCCTGGTGCAGCCGCTGCAACTGCGGCGACGGCTCCACGCCCAGGTCCTCGATCAGCCGGGTCCGCAGCCGCCGGTAGACGTCCAGCGCGCTCGCCTGCCGCCCCGACCGGTACAGCGCCACCATCGCCTGCGAGTGCAGTCCCTCGTGCTGCGGGTGCCGGGCGATCATCTCCGCCAGTTCCGCGAGCAGTTCCCCGTGCCGCCCGAGCCGCAGGTCGACGTCGATCCGCCGCTCCATGGTGACCAGCCGGGACTCCTCCAGCCGCATCACCTCGATCTCCAGGATCGGTCCCACCCGTACGTCGACCAGGGCCGGACCCTGCCACAGCGCCAGCGCCTTGCGCAGCTGCGCCGCCGCGCTCTCGTCGTCCCCGGCCTCGAAGGCGGCGTGCCCTCCGGCGACGAGGTTCTCGTACTCGAACACGTCCACGCACTCCGGCGGTATCTGGAGCAGGTACCCCCCGTGCCGCGTGGCCAGAATGTCCTTGGCACCACCGCCCGCACCGTCCACTCCGCCCGGCCCACCCCCCACTCCTCCGGGGCCCATCGCGGTACCGAGTCTTCGGCGCAGCTGGAGTATGTAGGTCTGCAGCGTGGTCAGCGCGCTCTGCGGCAGATCCGTGCCCCAGATCTCCTCCATGAGGGTCGGGACCGGCATGACCCGCCCCGGATACAGCGCGAGGAGGGTCAGGATCTGCCGCGGTTTGCGCGCTGTCGGAACGATCGAGCCCCCGTTGACCTCGGCACTCAACGGACCCAGAACCCGAAACTTCACGGTCTCCTCCGCACGTCGTCGAGCCACCTCGTTTTTCGGCCTTCTTTCGGCCTTCGACTCACGAAAGATAGCCGGGCCCCACGCGATGTCACCGCATTCTCAAGCCCCTTTCGAGGCCACCTCCACAATCGATGCCAGCCCGCCTTCCGACAGCTACTGGATTCCGCTCGAAGCCGTACGAAATGACGCACGAAGGAAAATCCCCACCGCCCCGGAATTCCCCCCACCCCGGGCAAGACCAGCCCCGCCGACAGCTGAAGGCACCCACCCCGGGCAAGGCCAGCCCCGCCAACGCCTAAAGGCGCCCACTCCAGACAAAGTCAGCCTCGCCAACAGCCGAAGGCGCCCACCGGGCAAAGTCAGCCCCGCCGGCGTTTGAGGCGCCGCCGGAGGCAAGGCGTGCCCACGCCGAACAAAGCCAGCCCCGCCGGCGTTTGAGGCACCGCCAAAATCAGCCCCGCCGGCGTTTGAGGCGCCGCCGGAGGCAACAGGAGGGATCACCGAGCCGCACCCACCCCCGCACCCGCGTGGACGAACTCACACGCCGCCTGAATTCCACTGGAGTGCTCACCGGATAACCGGAAAAGGCCCACGGGAACCGGGAAACTCAGGAAGAGAACCCGGCACCCGCACCGGCCCCCGCCCCGGACAGGGAATCCCCCTCAACCCCGCCCGCACCCTCGCCCCCGGCACCCTCCTCCGCGTCGGACACCAGCCCCGCCCCCACCCACAGCGGCGCAGCCCCCCGCGTCCGGTACTCCCCCGCCCGCCCGGCAGCCACCACGCTCGGCAGCAACAGCGCCCACAGCGCCGCCACCTTGCGCTGCAACTCCCCGTACGGCATGCCGGTCCCGGACATGCCCTCGATGCCGCACGCCGCGGCCGCCACCAGCGACTCCGCGCTCTCCCAGCGCTGGTCCGCGCTCAGCTCACCCGTGTCCCGCGCCTGCCGCAGCAAGGTGCACACCGCGGTGATCCACGTCCGCTGGAAGTCGATCACCGGCGGCTGCTGGCCCGCGCACTCCTTGGTGATCCGGAAGCTCGCCGGGATCGCCGGGTCCTCGTGCAGCATCCGCGCCATCCAGTGCGTGGTGTCGATCAGCGCCTGCAACGGCGAGGCCCCGCCCTCGCGCAGCGCCCGTACCGAGTCGTGCAGCAGCGCGCAGCCCCGCTGCTGCACCGCCTCCGCCAGCTCGTCCTTGGAGGCGAAGTGGAAGTACAGCGCCCCCTTGGTCACCCCGGCGGCGCCCGCGATGTCGCCCAGGGTCGCGTTCGCGTATCCATTGCGGTGGAACAACTCGGCCCCGGCGCCGACGAGCCGCCTGCGGGTCCGCTCCGACCTCTCCTGCACCGCGCCGTCCCCTCTCGTCCCGCGCAGCCGAGCCGCGGCACCCGCCTTCACACCCTCGCGCCGACCGGCACGCCGCGCCGCGGCCGGCGCCACACCCGCCCCCGCGTCCACATCGGCATCCGCATCCGCAATCGCGCCCGGCATCAGACGCGGACGAGCCGCTCGCCACCCGCGTCCGTCGCCTCCGCGAGGCTCTCGGGGCCGGCCATGAGGATCGAGCGCTGCAACCGGCGCAGCGCGGCCGACGGTTCGAGCCCCAGCTCGCGCACGAGCATGCCGCGCAGCCGCTGGTAGACGTCGAGGGCCTCACCGCGCCGGCCGGAGCGGTGCAGGGCCAGCATGAACTGGCCGTGCAGGTTCTCGTGCGTGCGGTAGCGGCTCGCCAGCACGGTCAGCTCGGCCAGCAGTTCGCGGTGGCGCCCCAGCCGCAGGTCCGCCTCGATGCGCTGGTCGAGCGCGCACAGCCGGGTCTCCTCCAGCCGCCGGGTCTCCATGTCGAGCTGGACCCCGCCCTGTACGTCGGCGAAGGCGGGCCCGGACCACAGGGCGAGGGCCTCGCGCAGCAGCCGCGCCGCGCCGGGGAAGTCCCCGGCGTCCATCGCGCGGTAGCCGGTCCCGGCCAGCCGGTCGAACTCGCGGACGTCGCTGGTGCCGCCGTTGCTGTTGAGCAGGTAGCCGCCGGGCAGCGTCACGAGGACGTCCTTCGCGGTCCGGCCACCGGCGGCGCCCGCGACGCCGCCCTCCGGGTCCGGTTCGCGCTCCAGCGCCGTCGCGATCAGTGCGCGTAACTGGAGTACGTACGTCTGCAAGGTGGTCCGCGCGCTGCGCGGCGGTTCGCCCGCCCACAGCTCCTCGATCAGTGCCGACACCGGCACGACCTGGTCGGCATGGAGCGCGAGGAGCGCCAGGACCTGCCGGGGCTTGGGGGCGGTCGGCGTGATGGAGATTCCGTTCTCCCGCACGGCCAGTGCGCCCAGTACATCGATATCCACGCCGTACTCCCCTGTCCTTGGATGAGTCGCATCCTCAGTAGAAAACAGGACCGACGGTTTGTCAATACCATACCGGTTGCGCTGTTTTGCAGCCTAGCCGCGCCCTACTGACACTCAAGAACCCACTCTGACCTGGGGAGTTGTACGTCGATCCGCGCGCCGGAAGATGTTCAGCAGGCCTAGGCCCTGCCTCAACAGGGCCTACAGACCCGCCTCCTGAGGCCGCAAACCCAACCGCTTGGTCTGCTTCAGCGCCCCGCACCCGCACCCGTGCCGCCACCGGTGACCGCACCCCGCGCCACCCGCCCCGAAGTCCCCCCGGGCTCCCCGGACCCCCCGGTCCCCTCGGCCACCAGGTCCCCCAGCACCTCCCGCGCGGCGAGCCGCGGCAGCATCAGGGTCCAGAACCGGGTGAGGGTCTGCCGCGAGACCCAGTCCCGCTCACCGGCGCCCAGCACCTCCAGCCCCACCGTCGAGGCCACCACCGCGCTCGCGGCGTCCCGCGCCGACACCCCCTCGGCCAGGGCGCCCTCCCGCGCGGCGGACCGGAGCACCTCGTCCACCCACAGCTGCCACTGGCGCCTCAGATCCACTCCGCTGCCCCGCGAGGCGTCCGCGCACAGTCCGAATCCGGCCCGCACGACGATGTCCTCCGCGAGCAGGGCCATCAGCTCGTGCGTGGAATCCACCAGCACCTGGAGCCAGTTGCCGGCCGCCCCGGCCACCCCAGCAGCACCGCCCGCCCCGCCCGCCCCGGCCACAGCGGCCGCCCCGGCCGCCGCGGGCCCGTCATGCGGTCGCGGTCGCGGTCGCGGTCGCCCCACGGTGATCCGCCGCAACGCCTCCACGGCGCGGTCCTCCACGGCCTCGGCCAGCGCCGCCTTGCTCTCGAAATGGAAGTGCAGGCCGCCGGCGCTCACCCCGGCCCGCTTGCTGATCGTCGCGATCGACGCGGTGACGAATCCCTCTTCGGCGAACACCTCCGCGGCGCTGCGCACCAGAGTTTCACGCGTGCGGGCGGCACGTTCCTGTTTGGCCATGGAGTCTCCACAAACCGCCCTCGCGGTTTGCCCAAGGGAGTAAAAGATCTTCAGCCGACACAGTCGGCGGCCCCACTGGAGCGGCGCTCGCGCCCCGCCGGAGCGGGAAGGTGAACGGCGGCCGACCACCGCTCCAACCGGAGTCGGCCCGCGGCCGCCCGACAGCGCGGTCCGACACGCCGTCCCGGCCTACCGCCCGCCCGGAAACCCGACTCCCACACCGGCTCCCGCACCCGCACCCGCCGCCACACCCGCCGTTGCTCCCGCACCCGCGCCCGCCCCGGCCAGGGACTCCAGCTCCAGGGCCACCCGGCGCCCGCGGTCCGGCGCGATGTCCAGCCTGGAGAGCATCGCGGGCGTCGAGATGCTCGGGTAGATGTGCTGGTAGACCGAGGCCACCCGGTCCTCGATGTCCGCGCGGTCGTTGAGGGTCTGCGAGTAGATCTGCGCACCCGTCCAGCAGGCCGAGAGGATCCAGGCCGTCTCGGCGGGATCCACGTGCGGCAGCAGTTCGCCCTGCCGCTTCGCCTGGACCAGCAGTTCACGGGTGAACTCGATCCAGCCCGGCACCGATCCGCCCCCGAAGATCTCGCGCATCCCGGGCCCGAGCGAGAGCCTGGCCCCCGCGCTGAGCATCGGTTCGTGCTTCATCCGGTGGGCCAGCAGCATCGCCACGTCGACGAGTTCCTGCAGCTTGCTCTCTCTGGACGGCACACCGGCCTCGCCGAACTGCTCGTCGAGCACGCCCTGCGCCAGCTCCTGCTTCGAGGCGAAGTGGAAGTACAGGGCGCCCTTGGTGACGCCCGCGCGCGCGAGGATGTCCGCGATGGTGGCCGCGTCGTAGCCGCGCTCGTCGAAGACCGAGGCGGCCGCCTCCAAGATCGCGCGACGCGTACGGACCGCACGTTCCTGTCGTGCCACGGGTGCCTCCGTTGTCCAGGGTCGGTTCAGGCTGGTCCTGTGAACAGGATCCACCACCCCCGCTAAAACCAACCAGAAGGTCCGTATTTTATCAAGCAGACAACGGTTCACCCTTGATCCTCTCGGGGCCCGGAGCCCCGCCGGCCACACCTTCCCCCCGCACCTCGGGGACACTCCCTGTTCACCGGCCCGGGTCCGCTCCGCACCCGCCGCGGAGAACCCCGTCGCATCTGTGTCAGGTCGGGTGTGTCAGGTCGGCGGGCCGAGTGTGTCAAGTCGCCCCGGACCACGCACGCCGCGCCCCCCGCTACCGCGCCGCACCGAGGAACACCGGAAGCGACTCCAGCCCGTTGGAGATGAACGAGTCCACCGTGCGCAGCTCCTCCGGCCGGACGGCCAGTGAGAGGTCCGGGAACCGGTCGAAGAGCCGCTCGACCCCCACCCGGCATTCCAGCCGCGCCAGCGAGGCCCCCAGGCAGTGGTGCGTCCCGAACCCGAAGGACAGGTGGTCCCCGCGCGTGGCCCGGGTGATGTCGAAGCTCCCGGCGTCCGGCCCGTGCACCGCGGGGTCGCGCCCCGCCGAGCCGAAGGACACCACGATCGGATCGCCCTTCGGGATCACCACCCCGTCCGCCATCTCGATGTCCTCCACCGCGAAGCGCATCAGCCCGTACGTCGCCGGCGGTTCCAGCCGCAGCGTCTCCTCGACCACGTCGTCCCACTCGGCGCCCCCGCTCCGCACCAGCTCCAGCTGGCCGGGGTTGCCCAGCAGCGCGTGGACCGCCGAGCAGATGAGGTTCACCGAGGTCTCGTAGCCCGCGGTGAGCAGCAGGATCAGGTTGTCGATCAGCTCCTTCTCGCTGAGCCGCGAACCGTCGCCCTCGTCCCGCGCGTTGATGAGCACGGTGGTGATGTCGTCGCCGGGGTGCGCCCGCCGGTGGGCGAGCAGGTCGGTCATCGTGGCGTACATCAGCTCGCCGTTGGCCTGGGCGTCCTCGGCCGTGATGGTGGTGTCGAAGAACCCCTTGATGATCGTGTGCAGGGGCGCCCACGACCGCTCGGGTATCCCGAAGAGCTCGAAGACGATCCGGGTCGGCAGCTCGTGCCCGAAGGCCGTGCGCAGATCGACCACCGTGTCCGGCGGCAGTTCGGCGAGCCGGTCGAGCAGTTCGTCGGCGACCTCTTCGATCAGCGGCCGCATCCGGCCCACCCGCCGCGCGGTGAAGGCCGCCGCCACGGGCTTGCGCAGCCGGGTGTGCTCGGGCCCGTAGGCAGTGATCATGTTCTGTACGGAGACCCAGATGGCCAGCGGCCACTCCGCGCCGACCTCGCCGCTGATCCAGGCGGGCCAGTGCCGGTAGCCGTCCTTGGAGACCCGGGGGTCGACGAGCAGCGCGCGGATCGTGTCGCTCCCGCTCAGCACCCAGCCGGCCAGCCCGCCCGGCAGGATCACCCGCGTCGCGGGCCCCTGCTGATGGAGGTGCGCCACCTCGGCGTGGATGTCCGTTCCGGACAGGTCGAGCACGTAGGGGCACTGACGGTTCATCGGTGGCTCCAGAGGGTCGGCGGTGGATCGGCAATGAGGTGGTGACACATTGGCGACGGGGTGCGCAGGAAGCTCCACACCCTGTATTCCAAACCGCCCATCCGGTTTTGAACTCACCGGCGGCGGAGCCAAGTTTGGCATTGGGCACACGTGTACGCCACCACCGGCATGCCGCTCGACCTACACTTGACGGTGGCTTGAATTCCCCTCATGGCCCCGCACCCGCCAACACCCCGCCGGACCGGGGCATATGACCGGAAGACCAGCTCTCACTTGGGGCGGAACCCAGCCGTCACCGCCGACACCTTCCGACCGGAACTTCGCTGGTGAGACCCGCCCGACGAGCCGCCAAACCTGTCATCCGAGATGTTGACATTGGTACACGTGCGACATGCGGACACCTTTAGCACCTTGCAAACAAAACCGGAGAGTACGTATCTTGCGTCTCGCGTGCGCTGCCCATCCCATCCGTCGTACGGCTCTGTGGAGAGGTCCATGACGATGCTGACGATCCGGAAGAACCCCCCGGCCCGCCCCTTGGAGCCGACGGGAGCACCATGGACCCGCTGCAACGAGGCCCCCGCCCCCCAGCTGACCACCACGGTCCCCCGGGAGTACGTCCACCGCTCCTCGCTGGCCGAGGTCTTCCTGACCGGCTGCGACCTGATCGGCGCCGACACCTTCTCGCTCACCGGCCAGTGGCCCCGCGCCCACACCTTCTTCACCAGCGCCGACGGCACCAGCCACGACCCGGTCCAGGCCGGCGAGACGATCCGCCAGGTGGGCCTCTACCTCTGCCACGCCGTGTACGGGGTCCCCCTCGGCCACAACGTCCTGCTGTGGAGCCTGGACTTCGCCTCCGACCCCGACCGGCTGCGCATCGGCCGCGGGCCCAGCGAACTCGAAATCGTCGCCACCTGCACGGACTTCGGCTGGCAGGGCAACCGCTTCGGCGGGTTCCTCCAGGTCGACATCCACCGCGCAGGCCGCCTCGCCGCCACCGGCACCGCCCGCTTCACCTGCGTCGCCCCCGCCACCTACCGCCGCCTGCGCGGCGACCGCGGCCGCGCCGGCCTGGCCCGGCCCCTGGAGCGACGTACGCCCATCCCCGCGGCGACCGCCGGACGGCTCCTCCCCTTCGACGTGGTCCTCGCGCCCACCGAAGACGCCGGCCGCTGGCTGCTGAGCCCCGACCTCGACCACCCGATCCTCTTCGAGCACGCCAACGACCACCACCCGGGCATGGTCCTCGTCGAGGCCGCCCGCCAGGCCGCCTGCGGACTGAGATCCGCGGCGGGCTTCGCCCCCTCCGCCGTGTCCACCGAGTTCCACCACTACGCCGAACTGGACACCCCCTGCTGGATCGAGGCCACCCCGCGCACCCCCACGGTCATCGACGTCACCGGCCACCAGGAGGGGCAGACCGTCTTCCGCTCCACGGTCACCGGAACGCTCCGCTGACGCACCGTCCGAACCACTCCACCCCGGCGTGCCACCGCTGCTAATGTCCCGTCCATGACACGTGGCCCTGCTGGTGCGCTCACGGGAAAGTCTGCCTTGATCACGGGTGCCAGCGCGGGCATCGGCGCCGCCGCCGCCCGCGTGTTCTGCCGCGAAGGCGCCCGCGTCACCCTGGTGGCCCGCCGTGAACCGGAACTCGCCGCGCTGACGGCCGAGTTGACGGCCGCCGGTCACCAAGCCCAGTACGTCGTCGCCGACGTCACCCGCTCCCAGGACGCGGCCCGCGCGGTCGCCACGGCCGTCGAGAGCTACGGCGGCCTGCACGCCGCCTTCAACAACGCGGGCCTCGCGGCCCTGCCGGGCCCCATGCACCTGATGGACGACGAGATCTACGACAGCGTCATGGACACCAACGCACGCGGGGTGTGGAACTGCATGCGCCCCGAACTCGCCGCGATGCTGGAATCCGGTGGCGGATCCATCGTGAACAACAGCAGCACCGCCGGCCTGGTCGCCACCGTCGCGGGATCCCCGTACATCGCCGCCAAGCACGCCGTGATCGGCCTGACCAAGGCCGCCGCCAAGGAGTACGCGCCCCACGGCATCCGCGTCAACGTCCTGGCCACCGGCGCCACCCGCAGCGAGATGCTCACCGGCTGGCTCGCCGCCGACCACCCGGCCCGCGAAACCGCCATGGCGTCGAAGGCCATGCTGAACCGCCTCGCCGAAACCACGGAGATCGCTGAGGCCGCCGCCTGGCTCTGCGCCGACCACTCCTCGTACATCACCGGCACCACCCTCCCCGTCGACGGCGGCCGCCTCGCGAACTGAACGCGCCGCCGGAACCGGGGAGAGGGGAGCGCACCGATGAACCGGCGAAACCGTCTGACAGCACCGCTGATCTCGGCAGCCGCGGTGGCAGTGGCCGCCATCCACCTCGCCCGGCCCGATCTGAGGATCGACGGCATCACCTTGGCCCTGGCCGCCATCGCACTCATCCCCTGGCTGGGCGATCTCTTCGAGAGCCTCGAACTTCCCGGCGGCGCCAAGATCCAGTACCGCAAGCTGGAGGAACGCCTGGAGGCCGCCGAACAGCAGGCCGAGGACGTACGACTGGCCGTGAACAGCGCGAGCCGCCAGGCACGGGTCGCCCTGGTCACCTCAGGGGACGAGACCCTCCAGGGCGAAGCCGCGGCCGAAAGGGTCGGCCGACTCACGGCCGACTTCACCGCCCTGCGCCGCAGAATGCCCTCCGGCCCGGAGCGGACCTACCGCCAGGAGCAGATCTTCGCGGAACTGATCAGGGTCACCCCACACCTCACCGGATTCGACGTCCCCACCGCCCTCGCCTCGACGGACGGCGGCACCCGCCTGAGCGCCTACGCCCGCCTGTACGCCTGCCCGGAAGCAGAGCACCTCCAGCCCCTAGTGTCAGCAGCCACCACGGAAACCCTCCCCTTCGCCCAGTTCTGGGCCTTCAAGGCCATCGACACAGTGCTCGACGCCACCGACCCCGGCAACGTCCGCCTGACAACCGTACGAGCCCTGCGCTCCTGCCTGGCCCACCTCCCACCAGACGCCGTCGACCGCGCCCAGTCCCTCCGCACCACCCTCACCCGCCTGGACGACGCAACCACCTGACCCAAACCCGAACACCCACCGCCCCACCAACCCACCTCACCCCCCTCAACCCGGCCTCCCTCAACCCCGCCGCCCCCAACCGGCCACCACCCACAGCCCAGCCACCCCCTTCAGCCCCGCCGGCGTTTGAGGCGCCGCCGGAGGCAACGGGTACCGCCCCGTGATCTGACCTGTTCGCTGTGGGCCGCTGCGGGCCATCGCGGCCCGTGTCGCCTCCGGCCGTCATCACCGCCTCCACCTCCGCCGTGCTGGACACATCCGGCCGACTGCCAGTCCACCTCGACGCCCACTAGCCGATCCGGCACCACCACCGCGGCACAGCGCAGCACACCGCACCACGATCACCCAGAACCACGGGCAGAACCACGGGCACGAGAGCACACCCGCAGTGCCTCAGCCACGCCGCCCAAGCGCCATCGCCTCCCGATACCACGGCGCGTAAGCGGCGAACCCCTCCCCGAACCCCGGCCCAGGCGACGCCGACACCATCCCCCACAACCGCCCGCTGTCGTACCAGTGGTCGACGCCCAGCAGCGACACCCGACGCCGCGTCACCGGATCGTCCACCGCCCCCAACAACTCCATCGCCCCGGCCAGGTCCACGTCCCCCCGCGGCCCCGGCAGCCCCAGCTCCCGAGCCACCGTGCCCACCAGTTCCCTGGCCGTCACCGGAACCGGATGCCCGGCATGCAGCACCCCGCCCCCCAGAGGCTCCTCCCGTACCGCGAGTTCGGCCAACGCATCGGCCAGCGCGTCCACACCCACCACCGAGATCCGCGCCCGCCCGCCGTCCACCCAGTACGGAAGCCGCGCCATCAGACCCACCAGCCCGGGGACCATCCACCGGTCCCCCCGCCCGTACACCAGGTGCGGCCGCAGCACCGTGCCACCCGCGGCCAGCACCATCCGCTCACCCGCCAGCCGCGTCACGCTCGTCACCGACTCCGGCCCCTCGAGCAGTTCCCCCTCGGCTTCTCCCCGGTGCGCCCCGTCCCGGTACACCGCTGCCGTCCCGAGCTGAACGATCCGCCGCACCCCCGCCCGCCCGGCCTCCGCGAGCAACGCCCGCGTCCCCTCGGCGTTCACGGCCCGGCACTCCTCCTCGTCGTCCCCGATCCGCGCGGCGAGGTGCAGCACCGTCCCGATCCCGTCGCACAGCCCTCGTAACGCTCCACCAGCGAGATCCCCCCGGACCACCTCGACCCCCGGAACCTCCACCGCACTCCGGTGCACCAGCACCCGAACCGGCACCCGAACCGGCACCGCACCACCACCGCCCGCCCACCGCGCGAGCCGCTCCACGACATGTCCCCCGACGAACCCGGCGCCGCCGGTCACGAGCACTCCCCCGCCGCCCATGCCCTCACCCACCCTTCGGCTCGGCACGGTAGTACAGCACCCCACCCACCCGGGCGTTAACGGCGTTAACGCCCGACACCGTTAACGCCGTTAACAACCGGACCACCCAACTCCACTTAACGGCGTTAACACCACCACTCGGCCCCGGCCGAACCACCCCCGACCGAGGAGACCGCACGTGGCGAGGGCCAGGCAGGAACGGGCCGAGATCACCCGCCAGGCGATCCTCGACGGCGCGGCCATCGCCTTCGACCGGTCCGGCTTCGGCGCGACCAGCCTCAGCGACGTGGTCAAGCACGCCGGTGTCACCAAGGGCGCCCTGTACTTCCACTTCCCGTCCAAGGAAGCCCTCGCCCGCACCCTGATGGACGAGCAGTTCCAGGTCTCCGAGGACGTGCCCGCCGTCGTCGATCCCGGTCTCCAGACCGCCATCGACCTGTCCCACCAGATGGCCCACGGACTGCGCACCAACGTCCGGATCCACGCCGGCATCCGCCTGGTCATCGAGTTCGGCTCGTTCACGGACCCGGACCCGTCCCCGTACAACGCCTGGATCGAGACCTGCTTCAGCTGCCCCGCAGTCCCGGCTCCGCCCCCTGACCCACCACCAGGGCACCCACCAGGGCACCCATCAGGCACCCACCAGGGCACCCACCTGCAGGCATCCAGCCACCCCTCCCCGGCACAGCCAGGCCCGAGACAGGTTGCCACCCACTCCGTTAGCAAAACTCAAGCGTGGCGCCCACATCACCCTCTGAACGTTAGTAAAGTCCCTCTCATGACTTCGCCCTCGTCTCAGAACGACCGAGAGAAGGTCGTCTCCAAGCTGCCCCCGTGGCTGCGCCAGGAGTTGAAAATCCGCACGGCACAGCTGCGGGTGGACATCCAGGACGCCGTACACCAAGGCATCTCCCACTGGAGCGCCCTCGCTTCCGCCCCCTCCCCCGTCGACACCTCCGGCGCCGAATCGTTCTCCACCTGGCTGCCCGCCGGCCAGTGGGAATCGTTCCGCTCCACCTCCAAGGACCGCGGTGTCTCCCTCATCCAGGGTCTCGCCCAATCGGTCCAGCTCTGGCTGGAGATGAACCCGGCCCCCACGGTCAAGCGTCCCTCCGTGGTCCGCCGCATCATCGTGTGCAACCAGAAGGGCGGAGTCGGCAAGACCGCCATCACCGCGGGCACCGCCGAAGCCCTCGCCGAGGACCCGGCCAGCCTCCACCCGGTCCGCATCGCCCGCCAACTGGCCCGCCTCGCGGCCGAAGAAGACCCCCACCCCACGGGGGCACATTCCACAGAGACGGACACCCACCCGACCCCGTTCGACCTGGAAGACCTCCCGGGCCTCGGCATGCGCGTCCTGCTCGTCGACTTCGACCCCCAGGGCCACCTCACCAAGCAGCTCGGCCAACAGCCGCTCCCCATCGGCGGCGACAGCCTCACCTGCCACATGGCGAGCGAAGCGAAGGGTCCCCTCTCGGACCTCATCGTCCCCATCGCGGACGACCGGTTCGGCGACCGGCTGCACATCCTCCCCGCCTGTACGGACGCCTTCCTCCTCGACGTCCGCCTCTCCACCGTCCGCGCCCGCGAGGCCGCCCTCGAACGCGCCCTCGCCCCCGTCGAGTCCGACTACGACGTGATCCTCGTGGACTGCCCCCCGAGCCTCGGCCTCAGCATGGACGCGGCCATCTACTACGGCCGCCGCCGCGACGCCGAACAGCCCGGCGCCTCGGGCGCGCTGATCGTCGTACAGGCCGAGGACTCCTCCGCGGACGCCTACGATCTGCTCACCTCCCAGATCAACGACCTCCGCGACGACCTCAGCCTCGACATCGACTACCTCGGTCTCGTCGTGAACCTCTACGACGGCCGCCGCGGCTACATCGCGACCTCCTCCCTCCAGGCCTGGATGGACATAAAGGATCCGCGTGTCGTCGCCATCGTCCCGGACCTCAAGGAACAGCGTGAGGCCGTCCGCGTGAAGCAACCGCTGTTCGTCTACGCGCCCAAGGGCGACCAGGCCGTCGCCTTCCGCGCCCTCGCCAGGGAGATCTCATGAGCAAGGCCGACAAGCTGGGGGTCTCGGCCTCCTTCGCGCGCGCCCAGCCGGCCGGGGTCAGCTCCCGCCGCGCGGCCATCGCCGAAGCCACCGGAGCACCCACCTCCGGCGTGGTCCCCCCGTCCGAGGTTCCCATCGAGGCCCTCGCCCACAACCCGTTCAACCTCCGCGAAGACCTCACGGAAATCGACGAACTGGCCCAGTCGCTCCTCTCCCGGGGTCAGCTCCAGCCCCTCGCCGTCGCCACCCGCATGGCCTTCATGGAGGCCCACCCGGGCCAGACCGACGGCCTGGGCCGGGCACCGTACGTCGTCATCGACGGCAACCGGCGCCTCGCCGCCGCACAGCTCGCGGGCCTGAAGACGATGCACATCCATGTCAACGATGCCCTCTCGACCTCGGCCGCGGACATCCTGGAATCGGCCCTGATCGCCAACGTCCACCGCGTCGACGTGGCCCCCATGGACCAGGCCCGCGCCCTCCAGGAACTGGTGGACGTCCACGGCTCCCAGGCCCAGGTGGCCAAGCGCCTCGGCAAGACACCGGCCTGGGTCTCCCAGCGGCTCACCCTCCTGAACCTCACCCCCACCCTTCAGGAGAAGGTCGACACCGGCGAGCTGAAGGTGGAACCCGCCCGCCGGATCGGCCGCCTCCCGCAGGAATCCCAGGCCGCGGCGGCGGAAGAGACCATTAACGCCGTTAACCCCCCGCGCCAGCGCACCCGCCCGACCCCGCCGACCGTTAACGGCGTTAACGCCGTTAACGCCACGCCCCCTCCCGCACCCCCCACCGCACCCCCGGTCCCCCGCATCACGATCACGACGGAATCCCCGGAAACGATCGCGGACGCCCTGACCGCCCACCTCACCCCGGACGACCTGAAGGCCGTCACGGAACTCCTCATGACCCGCATCTGACACAGACGGCACTCACGGTGGGGGCGCTGCCAGCATTAACGCCGTTAACGCTGATGACGCCCCCACGTGCGTTTCGTGTGCGTTCAAGCGTGCGACTCGACTAGGCTCCGCTACGGAGGTAGGTACATGCCCGACGAACAACAGAGCCTCTTCGCAGCGGTCGACGCCCTGCTGGAGGAAGCCGCCGCCCAGGACGCGCTCCCGCACCCGGACGAACGCAAGCGCCTGCGCGAAGCCGCAGGCCTCAGCCAGGACCAGATCGCCAAGGCCCTGTCCGTACGCCGTGAAACCGTGACCTCCTGGGAAACGGGCCGCACGGACCCCCGCCCCCCCAAACGCGCGGCCTACACCCGCCTCCTGGACGGCCTCGCCACCCTCCACCCCGTTAACGCCGTTAACGCCCCCACCCCAAACGTCCGACCCGCACCCGCACCCACCGAGCCGACCGTTAACGCCGTTAACGCCGGACCCACACCGCCCCCTGCTATCGAAGCCCCCCAAGCCCCGCCATCTCCAGCCCCGCCGGAGCACAAGGCCCCGGGCGGAGCCCCCCAAACCCCGCCATCTCCAGCCTCGCCGGCGTTTGAGGCGCGGAGCCTGGGGCGGAGCCCCAGGAACCCCACAGCGGACCAAGCCACTCCCCCCGCCCCCGCCCCCGCCCTCACCCCCACGGCACCGTCATCGTCACCGGCACCCCAAGCCGCACCCACACCCCAGCCGACCGTTAACGCCGTTAACGCCACCCCGCCACCTCCAGCCCCGCCGGCGTTTGAGGCGCGGAGCCTGGGGCGGAGCCCCAGCACCCCCGCAGGGGACAAAGCCCACACCCCCACCCCCCTCGCCGTCCTGGACGCCCAAGCCCAAGCCCACACCACCAACGGCCTGATCCTCCCCCTCCCCCCCAAGGCCGCCACCGACCTCCCCACCCTCATCGCCTGGGCCCTCAGCGAAGAAGCCGACCTCCGCTCCCCCCGCCTCCACCGCAACGGCAAGGACGGCGACCCCCTCCTCGTCCTCACCCCCGAGGCCACCGAGGCCCTCGGCCTCCCCCTCACCCTCGAAGACCGCCGCGGCCTGCGCCTCCCCGACAACCACCCCGTGGTCCGGCAGCTCGCCAAGAGCAAGTGGCAGCTGACCCGCCGCGGCTTCGGCCCGTGGGCCCGCGTCTACCGCCCGGCCTCCCCCACCACCGGCCGCCAGTGCGTCCAGCTCGCCGTGCTCCCCTGGGCCGCCCTCGACCCCCGCGCCTGGGGCGAGGAGACCGCGAACCTCCCCGCACCCGAACTCGCCCTGCTGCTCACCACCTACGCCACCCGCGTCCTCACCCCCCGCGGCTCCACCGCCGTCACCGGCCTCGAACTCATGACGGCCCTGCGCCCGCCCACCCGCGCGGCCCGCAACCCCGAGACCAACCTCTGGGAATCGGCCCCCGTCCCCGGCTCCCTCACCCGCCCCGTCGACCCCGCTCCCCCGGAGGCCCCCGACGAGCACCCGGTCGTCGCCGCCCTCTACCCCCGGGCCCACCAGCGCACCCCGGACCAGGTCCTCGACGAAGAGGCGTACGACTGGATCCGCGACCCCGAACTCCTCACCGACGCCGAATGCGCCCGCACCCACGCGGTCGGCATCGACGTCAACATGGCCTTCGCCGCGGCCGCGAACCGCCTCACCGTCGGCCTCGGCCCGGCGGTCCACACCCCGGCCCCCCGCTTCGACCCGAAGGTCCCCGGCTGCTGGCTCGCCGACCTCTCGGCCCTCTCCCTCGACCCCCGCCTGCCGAGCCCCTTCACCCCGCACGGCAAGCCCCCCACCGGCCCGGCCTGGTACGCGACCCCGACCCTGGCCTACGCGCAGGAGCTGGGCCACCGCGTCGAACCCGCCGAAGCCTGGCTCCGCCCGGACAACGGCTCGTACCTCGACGCCTGGTACACCCGCCTGCGCGACGCCTACGTGGCCACGATGGCCGACCTCGGCGTCACCCCGGACCTCACCGACGAGGCCTTCCTCGAAGCCATGTCGGTCCACAAACAGAAAGACCCCGCCCTCGCCGCGGTCCTCTCCGCCATCAAGGCCACCGTCAAGGGCGGCATCGGCAAGCTCCGCGAACGCCCCCAGGGCGCCGGCTACCGCCCCGGCGAAGCCTGGCCCGCCCTCGAACGCCCCACCTGGCGCCCCGACATCCGCGCGGCCGTGATCTCCACGGCCCGGGTGAACATGCACCGCAAGATGCGCAAGCTCGCCACCGCCGCCGACCTGTACCCCATCGCGGTCCTCTCCGACTGCGCGGTGTACCTTTCGGACGGCCCGAGCCCCCTGGACTTCCTCCCCCGCACCCCTGACGGCAAGCCCCTGCCCGGCGGCTTCCGCCTCGGCGTCAGCCCGGGCATGGTCAAGCACGAGGGCACCCAGCCCCTCCTGTGGGCCGTCGGCCTCCTCGACGAAGGCCACAACCCCGCCCGCCACATCAAGGGCCACGACGCCGCGTCCGACGGAGAATAAAGAAAGACATGTCCGACACCATCGAAGACAGCCTCGCGCAAGCAGACGAACACAACTTCACACGACCGATCCCGAAGTCCCCCCAGGCCCGTATGAAGTTCCTGCTCAAATCCGAAAAGAACTCGACCAAAGCGGTCGCACAGCGCCTCGGCATCTCCCCCCGCACCGTCGAGCGCTACCTCAAGGGCCAGATCAAGACCCCCCGCCCCGACCTCGCGGCCCGCCTCGAAGCCGAGGTCCGCAAGAGCTGGCAGCCCCTGGTCCGCAAGCGCGCCCGCGCCAAGGCGGCGAAGTCCACCGGCCTCGTCGTCGAGACCCGCGCCCGCTTCGGCTTCACCGCCGCCCCCGGCACCACCGACGACGGCCGGATGCGCCGCATCACCCAGCACCTGCCCCCGGAGTACGCGTCCCGCCTCTTCGCCGCCCAGGAATCCGGCGCCACCGAAACGGAACTGCGCCACATCACCGCCCAGGGCCTCCAGGACGTCTACTTCCGCGACCAGGGCTCCCGCGCCCCCGGCCTCCTGGTCGACTTCACCGACATCGACTACATCGACTTCAACTTCTGACGCTCACATGGGAAACGAAAGCAGCCGCACCCCACCACCAGGCCACTCCGTCGCCTCCCCCAGAGAGATGACCATGGTCCGCAACGGCATCAGCACAGTTCCGTCGCCCTGCTCGACGTGGACGTCCTCCCCCACCACCCGCCACCCGAGCCGCTCGTAGAGCGGCACCAGGGCCTCCCGGCAAAAGAGCAGCCCGTGCCGCGGCCCGAGCGTTCCCGCGTGCTCCAGAGCCGCGGCGACGACCCGCCGCGCCAGCCCCTGCCCCCGCACATCAGCCGCGACGGCCACTCCCCCGACCCCCACCACTTCGCCACGAACCCCACCGACCACCACGGGCAGCCTGAGCAACCCGGCATGCGCCACGAGCCGCCCATCCAGCCGAACCCCGAAGTGCACCTCCTTGGCCAACCAGCTGAGCCCCACGTCCGCCACCCCGAACGGATCGCCCCCGTCCCCGAGGATCTCCCTCAACTCGGCCTCGGCATACCGCTCAAGCCGCACCACACCGCCCGCCGCACCCACCAGATGATCACTCATCCCCCCATGATCCCCACCACCCCGCCCCCGCACCCTCCCCAACCTGTCAGTCCGTCACCATCGCCCACAGACAGCCACCCAGATACCCCGTCAAGGGCCCCCAAGGCCCTTCTGAGCCCCTATCCCCCGCCCTCAGTGGCCAGATAGTCGCCAAGACCCCCACAAGCCGAGAGGCGCCACCGAGCGGCTTCAGCCACTCCATAGCGCCTCATCAACGGACGACGTCCCACCGGCATCACCCCACGGCGTGCAGGGTCCGCCTCCGCTTCGCCTCGACAGCCTTCTTCGCGGCCGTCTGCACGGCCCGCTTCTTCCGCTGCTCAGCCAGCTGGTCCTGATACTCCGCCACCGCGCGGTGGTAGCTGTCGACATACCCCCGCGCGTCCAGCCGCTCGTCCATCGGCATCTCGTTCACGGCCGCCACCGCGTCCTCGAACGAGTTGTATCCGGCCAGCATCGGATTGATCTGGTACACGCCGTTACGGACCTTCCGCACCAGCCGTGCCAGCTCCAGGCTCCGCAGCGCCGCGTTCACGCTCGGCCGGCTCAGATCCAGCATCCCGGCGATCGAGGCCTGATCGATGAGGATCCGCCCGCCGGGCTCGCTCAGCGAACGCAGCTTCAGCAGCACCCGGTAGGCCGCGGGCGGGAGGTCCAGGTCAGAGAGAAGCCCGTCGGCGTTGACCGCAGCGAATCGCAAGGTGCTCACTGAGCTGTCCCTTCTTCCTTGCGCTGTCCTCGGCTAAGCCGACGCGCAGCGCGCTCTTTGGCCCGTTCGGCCCGCAGTTCCTCGATCGCCTGCCGCATGTGGTCCAGCGACGGGAACCGCACCAGATCCGGCAAGCTCGTGTCACCGCGAATCTGCGAGATGGTGCTGGACTGCTCCACCTTCACAAACTCACCCGTTGTCTCAGTACCCGGGATGAACTCGGCTACTCGGTAACTGTAGGGCGGGTTGAACTGATACACACCCCGCCTCACCTTGAAGACGATCCCATGAGACATGACCGTGTGGAGCGCCTCCGACGTCTTTGTCCGACTGACATCCAGGATCGTAGCCATCTCCTCCTGGGTCAGCGGAATCCGCCCCCCCGCTCTCTGGCACGCGATCAGCAGCAGGATCAGGCGCAACGGCAGTGCTTCACGGAAGTACTGCGCGATCACAAGAAAAAACTCGAGGCTGTCCATCGAGAACGCGTTTGGCTGGCTCTGGGTCCCGTAGAACTCCAGCGGCTTGCGCTCGCCGTCCAGAGTCAGCTTCCGGCTCGGGTACCTCTTCGCGAGGCTGTCCAGATCCTTGACGGGCGCCAGCGGCTGACTCCACGCCGAGATCGCGTCATCAACGGGCAGATCAGGACGCGGCGCGCGCGACGGACTCGGCCGACGGCGCTGTGGCTCTGATGACACGAGGATGCTCTCCACTTCGTTGATCTGCGGAAAGCAGTATGTCAACAAGGGTGACACTAGTGTCACGCTCGTTGACGTTCGGCGTGTCTTACGTCCCCCCTGAGGGGACACATCTCGGCCACGGCCTCTTCGAAGCCCCCTCCGTGCCCCTCTCACGAACCCCACGCCTCCTCCCGGCAGTCCGCCGACATATCTCCCGCATTATGTCAGCCCCGCAGACGTTTTGGGCCAAAAACCGTCAGCCGCACTGACGTTTTGTAGGCGCTCTGTCCCCCCAGCAGCGACACAACGCCCTAGATATGTCCCTCCTGAGGGGACATATCTTTCCCCGCGAACCCCGTCTGACCTGCGGCAACGCATCTCCGTACCCTCTATAGGCCGGTGGTCGTCCCGCTGCGCGCACTTAACGTCGTCTGCAAGGCACTTCTGCCCTGCACTTCCTGACGCCCCATCAGTAGTTGTGGATCTTCACCGCTCCCCGGACACCCTGTCCAGAACAGCCCTGAATCTGACTGATTCCCATTTCTATCCACAGACTGTTTTGAATCAGAGACACTCAACAAGCGTTAACGGCGTTAACTCCCCTGCACTAAACGGTCATAGACCACAGAGTCATTCTCGAACACACCTGATCAACCAATTTTCAGGTGAGCCTCCCTCTACTCAAAACTTGGCTCTGACGAGGCAAAACAGTAAGCGGTGGTCAAGCTGATGGGGCCTGCATCCCCTAGGGATGCAGGCCCCATTGGCCACGCTAGCTAGCGACGGTCGTCCATCTCATCCGGAATGTCATCGAAGGACTTTGTGCCACTTTGGCGGGCTTCATCAGCTCGCTGCTTGAGTCGCTCCTGCTCGGTCTTGCCACGCTGCGAAGCTTCATCCTGCTTTGACTGCAGCTTCTCCTTGGCCTTCTTGGCCTTCTCCTGCATCTCGTCCTTGATACCCATCAGAGTGTCTCCTTTGTCCGGAGGTCAGTGATCCTCATCGAGCCTGACACGAGAGCTGGACTGATGCCTGGTCATACTGAGCCGATCGGGCTCGGCATGAAACCGCGGAAGGTTCGACCCGAAGCTGAGGTCACCTGGCTCAAAGAGTCGGCTCTACTCGGCAGAGCTCAGCTAGGGAGATCACTAGGCCGGAGCGAAGCGGAGGCCTTCCGCCCCAAAGGGGCGGCTTTGGCCTGCGAAGCAGGCCTCCCCGAGCGAAGCCAGGGGGCTGCTCTTGCCTGAGCGAAGCGAAGGCGGCCCCTTCCCAGGCGCGCAGCGCCTGGGAAAAGGGCCCTTGGGCCCGAAGCGAAGCGGAGGGCCGGCTATGGGCCGCGAAGCGGCCCGCCCCCGAGCGAAGCGAGGGGGGTCCTCTCGCCTGAGCGAAGCGAAGGCGGTCCCTTCCCAGGCGCGCAGCGCCTGGGAAGGGGGCCTCCAGCCCGAAGCAAAGCGGAGGGATATCTCTGGTGCGCGAAGCGCACCGCCCCCTCGCGAAGCGAGGGGGGTCTTGCCGCCTGAGCGAAGCGAAGGCGATCCCTTCCCAGGCGCGCAGCGCCTGGGAAGGGGGCCTTCAGCCCGAAGCGAAGCGGAGGGCTATCTCTGGCGCGCGAAGCGCGCCGCCCCTTCGCGAAGCAAAGGGGCCTGTCGCCTGAGCGAAGCGAAGGCGATCCCTTCCCAGGCGCGCAGCGCCTGGG